>JBCBPG010000265.1:0-6230 GCA_039820865.1 Pseudomonadota bacterium | reverse complement strand
CGAAGGTACCCAGCCCCTCCAGCTCCCCGACCACGATAACCACTTCCTGTAACTTGTCCTCTATACGGGGCACTTCGATCTCGTCTCGGTCACGCTGACGATCGGCGGCCTCATGAACCGCAAGACCAAGGTCAACGAAAGCGCCGAGATCACCATCGACAGCGTCGCCCTCGCCCTCGAGCAGTCTGGAGCCGACAGCTTCGACTTCATGTGAGCCTGACGCCACGGCTGCGCTGCAGCCCATGGCGGTGGCGGGACGGCGGGATCCTGCATCCCCCTCGCCACCGCCCGGCCCCCGCGCCGAGGAGTAAACGGGAACGTGTCCGCCCGCCGGCCGTGCCCCGGAACCCGCGCCGCTGGCGAGACGGGGAACGGGGTGCCGATCGCGCGTGCCAGCGGCGTTGGCGCCGCTGGTCAGCCGTCGCCTTGACGCTGCGGCGTCAAGTTGGGTGATGCCCCCGCCCGAGCTTGGGGGCTTGATCTCTGTGGACCCTGACGATAGCGGTCTGCGACGAGATGCCGGGAACTTCGGCGCAAGGACCGGACGGCGCAGGGTCGTCCTCGCCTGGACGAGAGAGAAGGCCAAGCGTCTCGAAACTCTAGGGGTGTAGCTCAGTTGGTAGAGCGACGGTCTCCAAAACCGTAGGTCGGGGGTTCGAGACCCTCCGCCCCTGCCAGATCACCGCCGCGCTGCGGCGACCGGGGAAGGTGCTTCGACGCCGGGCCCCGCCTGACCCGAGGACGCGATGAAGAACCCGGTCGATTTCGTCAACGAGGTGCGTGCCGAGGGCGCGAAGGTCGTGTGGCCGAGCCGACGCGAGGCCGGGCTCACCACGGCGATGGTCTTCGTCATGGCGACCATCGTGGCGATCTTCTTCTTCTTCATCGACCAGATCCTGGCGATCGCGGTGGAGCTGCTGCTCTCTCTCTGACGGCATGTCGGCTGCCCGCAGGTGTCGGCAGTCGCGAGAAAATCGGGACGCGGCCCTTGCACGAAAACGAGTCCTCGGCTACGTCGCTCGCTCTCTCAGCATACGCCATGGCCGATTCGGCGCACCGGATGTGCGCGACGGTTCTTTGGGGGTGTGCGAGGTGCGGGGATAGGGTTTACGGGCAGATATGACGGCGCGCTGGTATTCGGTGCATGTGCTCTCGAACTTCGAGAAGAAGGTCGCCGAGGCGATCCGCGAGGGCGCAGAGCAGCACGGGCTGACGGAAGAGATCGTCGAGGTCCTCGTGCCGACCGAGGAGGTCGTCGAGGTACGTCGCGGCCAGAAGGTCAATGTCGAGAAGCGCTTCATGCCCGGCTACGTGCTGGTCAAGATGGAGATGACCGACGAGGCCTACCACCTGGTGAAGAACACGCAGCGCGTGACGGGCTTCCTCGGCCCGCAGGGGCGGCCGACGCCGCTTCGCGAGAGCGAGGTCGCGCGGATCCAGAACCAGGTCGAGGAGGGGCTGGAGCGGCCGCGGCCGTCGATCACCTTCGAGGTGGGCGAGCAGGTCAACGTCACCGACGGCCCGTTCGAAAGCTTCACCGGCCTCGTGGAGGATGTCGACGAGGAGAACGCGCGCCTCAAGGTCACGGTGTCGATCTTCGGCCGCGCGACGCCGGTCGAGCTGGAATACTCGCAGGTCGCCAAGGCGTCCTGACGGGGTGGACGGTGGGAGGTTCCGGCGGCGCGCCGTCGGGCCGTACCACCCTTTCGTGAACGCCGGGGCACGCGTGGCCCGGCCAGGAAAGTGGAGAGAGACGAGAGATGGCGAAGAAAGTCGTCGGCTCGCTGAAGCTGCAGGTGCCGGCCGGCAAGGCGAACCCCTCGCCGCCGATCGGTCCCGCGCTCGGCCAGCGCGGCATCAACATCATGGGCTTCTGCAAGGAGTTCAACGCCAAGACGCAGGACCTGGCGCCGGGCGCGCCGTGCCCGACGATCATCACCTATTACGCGGACAAGAGCTTCACCTTCGAGATCAAGACGCCGCCGGCGTCCTATCTCCTGAAGCAGGCCGCCAAGCTCAAGTCGGGCGCCAAGGTGCCGGGGCGTGAGACTGTGGGCACCGTGACCCGCAAGCAGGTCCGCGAGATCGCCGAGATCAAGATGAAGGATCTCAACGCGAACTCGGTCGACGCCGCGATGCTCATCATCGTCGGCAGCGCGAAGTCCATGGGCATCGAGGTGAAGTGATGGCCAAGCTAGGCAAGCGCATGAAGGCGATCAAGGCCGCGACGGAGGGCAAGGGCCCGCTGCCGCTGGACGAGGCGATCGCGATGATCAAGGCCAACGCGACGGCCAAGTTCGACGAGACGGTCGAGGCGTCGCTCAACCTGGGCGTCGACCCGCGCCACGCGGACCAGATGGTGCGCGGCACGGTCAACCTGCCGAACGGCACCGGCAAGTCGGTGCGCGTCGCCGTCTTCGCCCGTGGGCCCAAGGCGGAGGAGGCGCAGGCCGCCGGTGCCGACATCGTCGGCGCCGAGGACCTGATGGAGACCATCCAGGGCGGCACCATCGATTTCGAGCGCTGCATCGCCACGCCCGACATGATGCCGATCGTCGGCCGCCTGGGTAAGGTGCTGGGCCCGCGCGGCCTGATGCCGAACCCCAAGATCGGCACCGTGACCATGGACGTGAAGAAGGCCGTGCAGGACGCCAAGGGCGGCCAGGTGACCTTCCGCGTCGAGAAGGCGGGCATCATCCATGCCGGCGTCGGCAAGGCGAGCTTCCCGCCGGAGAAGCTGGCCGAGAACATCCGCGCGCTGATCGATGCCGTCACCCGGGCCAAGCCCTCGGGCGCCAAGGGCACCTATCTCAAGAAGGTGTCCGTCAGCTCGACCATGGGGCCGGGCGTCACCGTCACGGTGGACAGCCTGGCGGCACCGGTGGCCGACGCCGCCGAATAAGCGAGATCCCCGGCAGGGCCGGGGTACAGGACCGAAAGGTCCACCTGTCCGAGACGGCTGGCAGCGGGTTCGCCCGCGATAAGTCCCGCCATAGACGGGGTGTTGAGACGGGATCCACGGCCTTGCGGGGCCTGGGGTTTCGGTTCTTCCCCGGGGCAGTGCGAAGGCCGCTCGCGGGGGATCGCGGGGGGCCGCGGTGCGGCGGGGGTGGTCTCCGTCGCTCAATGGAGAGTGTGACCGTGGACAGAGCTCAGAAAAGAGACGCCGTCGCGGAGCTCTCGGAGATCGCAGAGACCTCGGGCGTGATCGTGATCGCGCATTACGGGGGTATGACGGTCGCCGAGATGTCGGACCTCCGCTCGCTGATGCGAGAGGGTGGTGCGCGCTTCAAGGTGGCGAAGAACCGGCTCGTCAAGATCGCGCTCGACGACAAGCCCCAGAAGGTCGCCAACGACCTGTTCCAGGGACAGACCGGGATCGCGTTCAGCGCGGACCCTGTCGCAGCGTCGAAGATCGCCACCGACTACGCCAAGAAGAACGAGAAGTTCAAGGTGATCGGTGGCGTCCTCGGCGGGCAGCTGCTCGACCCCGCGGGCGTGAAGGCTCTGGCCGACATGCCGTCGATCGAGGAGCTGCGGGCCAAGCTGATCGGCACCCTGCAGGCGCCGCTGTCGAAGTTCGTCGGTGTCCTCAAGGCGCCGCCGACCAAGATGGCGGGCGTGCTCAAGGCGCCGCCGCAGAAGCTGATCGGTGTTCTGAAGGCCTACGAGGCCAAGCAGAACGAGGCCGCCTGACCACTGGAACCGATGGGGTGAGGCGTCGCCGCGAGACGGACGCGTCACTCGAAGAACCGAACCCAAGTCTAGCCAAGGATACGAACAATGGCCGATCTGGAAAAGATCAAGGAAGACCTCTCGAACCTCACCGTGCTCGAGGTTGCCGAGCTTGCGAAGATGCTCGAGGACCACTGGGGCGTCGAGGCGGCGTCGGGCGGCGGCATGATGATGGCGGCGATGCCGGCGGCGGCCGGCGGTGCGGCCGAGGCCGCCCCGGCCGAGGAAGAGAAGACCGAGTTCGACGTCATCCTCCTCGAGGCGGGCGCCAAGAAGATCAACGTGATCAAGGAGGTCCGCGCCATCACGGGCCTCGGCCTCAAGGAGGCCAAGGACCTGGTCGAAGCCGGCGGCAAGGCGGTGAAGGAAGCCGCGCCGAAGGACGAGGCCGAGGAGATCAAGAAGAAGCTCGAAGAGGCTGGCGCCAAGGTCGAGCTCAAGTGATCAGGCGCGCCGGCCTTCCGGCCGGCTGGCGTTGAGACAAGGCGCCCTCCGCGGCTTCGGTCGCGGGGGGCGCCCGCGTCGTTTCGGGCCCCCTCACGCGCGAGGGGGCCCTGAAGGACGCGGGGGGCGGTTCGAGAAGCGGGCGGCGGGGGCGCCGGCCCACGGGATGGGACCGAACACTGCGCTGACCCGGCACCACGCCCGCAGCCCCGGCGGCGTGGCGCCGATGAAAGGACTTGAGGCGATCCATGGGACAGATGTTTGCCGGCCGCAAGCGCATTCGCAAGTTCTTCGGAAAGATCCGCGAAGTCGCCGAGCTGCCCAATCTTATCGAAGTTCAGAAGCGCAGCTACGATTATTTTCTCAACAGTGGTGACGGCGATGCGCCGATCGACGGGGAGGGGCTGCAGGGCGTCTTTCAGTCGGTGTTCCCGATCAAGGATTTCAACGAGACCGCGCTGCTCGAGTTCGTCCGCTACGAGCTGGAGGCGCCGAAGTACGACGTCGAGGAGTGCCAGCAGCGCGACATGACCTACAGCGCGCCGCTGAAGGTGACGCTGCGACTGATCGTGTTCGACGTGGACGAGGAGACGGGCGCGCGTTCGGTCAAGGACATCAAGGAGCAGGACGTGTTCATGGGCGACATGCCGCTCATGACCAACACCGGCACCTTCGTCGTGAACGGCACCGAGCGGGTGATCGTCAGCCAGATGCACCGCTCGC
The DNA here is from genome assembly GCA_039820865.1 of Pseudomonadota bacterium. Taxonomy (GTDB): domain Bacteria; phylum Pseudomonadota; class Alphaproteobacteria; order Rhodobacterales; family Rhodobacteraceae; genus Thermohalobaculum. Next base: position 1,328 of record JBCBPG010000265.1, on the reverse strand, counting down.
CGGGCGTGTTCTTCGACCATGACCGCGGCAAGACGCATTCCTCGGGCAAGCTGCTGTTCGCCTCGCGGGTGATCCCGTATCGCGGCTCGTGGCTGGACTTCGAGTTCGACGCCAAGGACATCCTCTATGCGCGTATCGACCGGCGGCGGAAACTGCCGGTGACGACGCTGCTCTACGGGCTCGGGCTTGACCAGGAGGGGATCTGCGGCGAGTTCTTCGAGACGCTTGAGTTCGCGCGGAAGGGCGAGCACTGGCAGCTGCCGCTGTCGGTCGACCGGCTGCGGGGCACCACGCCGACCTACGAGATGGTGGACGCCGCGAGCGGCGAGGTCTTGGCGCCGGCCGGCCAGAAGCTGACGCCGCGCAAGCTGAAGAAGATGGCCGAGGACGGGGTCGAGCAGATCGCCGCGCCCTATGAGGCGATCCACGGTCGCTATGCCGCCCTCGACATGATCAACGAGGAGACCGGCGCGATCTATGTCGAGGCCGGCGACGAGCTGACGCCCGACCTGGTCGAGACGCTGATCGCGGCCGGGTTCGATACGATCCCGACGCTCGACATCGACCAGGCGCACGGGCCCTACATCCGCACCACCATGGCGGTGGACAAGAACGTCAGCCGCGAGACGGCGCTGCTCGACATCTACCGGGTCATGCGCCCGGGCGAGCCGCCGACCCTCGAGGCGGCGGAGGCGATGTTCCAGTCGCTCTTCTTCGACGCCGAGCGCTACGACCTCTCGGCGGTCGGGCGCGTGAAGATGAACATGCGCCTCGACCTGGATGCGCCCGACACGCAGCGCACGCTCCGCAAGGAGGATATCCTGTCGGTCGTCAAGGCGATCGTCGAGCTGCGCGACGGCAAGGGCGAGGTCGATGACATCGACCACCTCGGCAACCGGCGTGTCCGCTCGGTCGGCGAGCTGATGGAGAACCAGTACCGCGTCGGTCTGCTCCGCATGGAGCGGGCGATCCGCGAGCGCATGAGCTCGGTCGAGATCGACACGGTGATGCCGCAGGACCTGATCAACGCCAAGCCGGCTGCGGCGGCGGTGCGCGAGTTCTTCGGCTCTTCGCAGCTCAGCCAGTTCATGGACCAGACCAACCCGCTGTCCGAGGTCACCCACAAGCGTCGCCTCTCGGCGCTTGGCCCGGGCGGTCTGACCCGTGAGCGTGCGGGCTTCGAGGTGCGCGACGTGCACCCCACCCACTACGGCCGGATGTGCCCGATCGAGACGCCGGAGGGGCCGAACATCGGTCTCATCAACTCGCTCGCCACCTTCGCGCGGGTGAACAAGTACGGCTTCATCGAGACGCCCTATCGCAAGGTG
>JBCBPG010000264.1:0-6232 GCA_039820865.1 Pseudomonadota bacterium | reverse complement strand
TGTCATCTGCGGGGCCGCAACAGCGTCCGGCTGGACCATCCCGTGCGCCGCGTCGCCCGCCAGGTCGCAGGACGCACCGGTGACAGGACCAGCCTCGCCGATCGCCGCCATCACCGCCGCCCGCGTGCCGGCCGAGACCGGCTCGGGCCGCTCGCCCGCCAGCAGGACGCCGCCCAGGCTTTCCATCGCGCCGACGCGCGCACGGCTCTCCGGGCTCAGCGTCAGATGAGTGGCCACCAGCAGCGACATGCCCGGCGTGCTCGAGCCGCTTGCATAGGCCGCCAGCATCTCCTGCGGTGGGTAGTGCTTCGCCATCGTCGTCCGTCCGTCTCACATCAAACCGCGACCGCGAGGGCCGGTGCAGTAACACTTGTACGCTGCCCGGCGCCGATCGGATCGTTCGGGGGAAGAAAGATCGCCGCGGCCGTTCGGCAAGTTAGTTTTCGCCTGAAAGGCCGGTCGGCCTTCCTCGTTGGTCCAGCCTAGGAACTGTTTCCGGTGCAGACAGTCTTTTTTTTCGGCACGCTCCGCGACGAGGCGCTGCTGTCCACGGTGATCGGCCGCGCGCTGGTGCCGGGTGAACTGGTCGCGGGCCATGTCGTGGACCGGCAGGCCTGGCAGGTGCGGGGCGAGGCCTATCCGATGCTGCGCGTGGCACCTGGCGCGCGGACGCAGGGCGTGCTCTTCACGCCGGCCAGCGCCGGCGAGCTCGAGACCATCGCCTTCTACGAGGAGGCCGAGTACGGGCTGACCCCCGTGACGGTCGCCACCGCCGCCGGCCCTGTCGAGGCGCATTTCTTCGACGCGACCGACAAGCTTGCGCCGGGGGACGGTCCCTGGTCGCTGGCCGACTGGCAGGGCCCGGACGGGCGCGGCATGGACCGGCTGGTCGCGATCGAGGCGGCGCGCGAGCTGATGCCGCTGGAGGCCGAGGTCGGCGTCGAGCGGATCAACGACGTCTGGCCCGGCATCATGGCCCGCGCCCATGCCCGCGCCCGCGCCCAGCTGGCCGAACCGGTGCTGGGCACGCTCCGCCGCCGCTATGACCGCACGGTGGATGTCGCGTGGCAGGCCCGCGACCCCGCCCATGTCGACTATCTCTCGCTCGAACGCCACGACCTCAGCCACCGCCTGAACGACGGGACCATGAGCCCCGTGATGCGCCGCTACAGCGTCTCCTGGGGCGATGCGGTCACCGTGCTGCCCTATGACCCCGTCGCGGATCGCGTGCTGATGATCGAACAGTTCCGCGTGGGCGCCGCCGCGCGCATGGACCCGTGCCCCTGGTGCATCGAGGTCCCCGCCGGCCATATCGACGAGGGCGAGACGGGCGAGGCCGCGGCGCGGCGCGAGACGCTGGAGGAGACGGGCCTGACGCTCGGCCGCCTGCACGCGCTGCCCGGCTACTATCCCACCCCCGGCATCGTCAGCGAGCATCTCGGCGCCTGGATCGGCGAGGCGGACCTGGCGGGCCTGTCGCGCGAGGGTGTGCACGGCCAGGCCGGCGAGGGCGAGGACATCCGGACCCTGGTCCTCGACGTCGAGGAGGCCTTCGCCGCCCTCCGCGAGGGCGCCGTCAACACCGGCCCGGCCCAGCTCCTGCTGCTCTGGCTCATGGCCGAGCGCCCGCGCCTCCGCGCCGCGTGGTGCGCCTGACGCGTCAGGCGCCGGCCAGGATCGTCTTGCGGGCGGGTCTTGCGGGGCGTCTCGCGGGGCGTCTTGCGGGCCTGCGCCCGCCGGACGCGCCGACGGTCGGGGCGCGGGCCGGGGTTGCTGGCGTCGGGGCCGTGGCCTAAGTCGCGCGGACGCCGGGGGGCGGCGTCTTGCCGCCACGGCGCCGGGGCAAGGCCAAGGGGAGAAGAACGATGCCCGTCTACCAGGACCTGCCCGACGCGGTCGGCAACACCCCCCTCATCCGGCTGAAGCGCGCCTCCGAGGAGACCGGCTGCACCATCCTCGGCAAGGCCGAGTTCATGAACCCCGGCCAGTCGGTCAAGGACCGCGCTGCACTGTTCATCATCCGCGACGCGGTCGCGCGCGGCCAGCTTCGCCCCGGCGGGCTGATCGTCGAGGGCACCGCCGGCAACACGGGCATCGGCCTCAGCCTCGTCGGCGCCGCCATGGGCTTCAAGACCGTCATCGTGATCCCCGAGACGCAGAGCGAGGAGAAGAAGGACATGCTGCGCCTCGCCGGCGCCGAGCTGGTCCAGGTCCCCGCCGCGCCCTTCCGCAACCCGAACAACTACGTCAAGTACGCCGCCCGCCTGTCGCAGACGCTGGCGGCCGAGCACCCCGAGGGCGCCGTCTTCGCCAACCAGTTCGACAACACCGCCAACCGCCAGGCCCATGTCGAGACCACCGCGCCCGAGATCTGGGACCACACCGCAGGCAAGGTCGACGGCTTCATCTGCGCCGTCGGCTCGGGCGGCACGCTGGCGGGCGTGGCCGAGGGGCTGCGCGCCCGCAACCCCGCCATCAAGATCGGCCTCGCCGACCCGATGGGCGCCGCGCTCTACCACCACTCCGCCCACGGCGCGCTCAAGGCCGCGGGGTCCTCGATCTCGGAGGGCATCGGCCAGGGGCGCATCACCGCCAATCTCGAAGGGCTGGCGGTCGATTTCCCCTACCAGATCCCCGATGCCGAGGGGCTGGAGCACACCTTCCAGCTTCTCCGCGAGGAGGGGCTCTGCCTCGGCCTATCCTCGGGGATCAACGTGGCCGGTGCCGTGCGTCTCGCCCGCGATCTCGGCCCGGGCCACACGATCGTGACCATCCTCTGCGACTATGGCACGCGCTATCAGAGCCGGCTCTACAACCCGGCCTTCCTGCGCTCGAAGAACCTGCCGGTGCCCGGCTGGATGGAGGCCGAGCCGTCCGCGCTGCCCAGCGCCTTCGTCGAGGCCTGAGGGGCGTGGGCCCGGCGGCCGCGGCGGGTCGGGACGGGGCGCCGGGCGCCGGGTCGGCCAGGGCGCGCCGGATGGGGCGCGGGCCCGGCCGGACGCGGGGCATGGTCGCGCCACTCCTGGTCCTCCTCGCGCTCGTCCTTGCCGCTGCGACGGGCGAGGGCGTGGCGCCGGGCGGGGGCGGTCTCGTCCCGGCGGCCACGGCGCAGGGCGTGGCGGAGCCGGACTACGAGGAGGCGCTCGGCGTCTACGACGTGCAGGCCGGCAATGTCGAAGCGCGGCTGGCAGGCGGGGCCGTCGCCTTCGACGACCTGGCGCCGATGCTGGGCATCCTGGCCGATCACCGCGACGCGATCCGCCCGCTGCAGGAGCAGCTGGAGGCCGAGATCCAGCCGCTGCGCCAGCAGCGTGCCGCCCTTGGCCCTGCGGATGCCGACAATCCCAGCGCCGGCGACGAGAGCCTGCGCCGCGAGCGCGAGGCGCTGGAGATCCGTCTCGGCGAGCTCGAGGCCATCGACCGCCGGCTCGGCCAGGCCGATGCGCGCGCGCAGGGCCTGATCGACCGCATCAACGCCCAGCGCCGGCGCATGCTGGCCGAGCGCCTCCTGACCCGTCAGACCAGCCCCGTCTCGCCCGTCACCATCGCCGCCGGCACGGCCGGTCTTCTGGAGGCGGGCGCCCAGATCGGGCGCGAGGCGATGCTGCGCATCGAGCGCGACGACATGGAGGCCCGCAGCATCCTGCTGCGCCTCATCGGACCCATCCTGCTGGCCATCGCCGCCATCGCCGCCGTGATCGTCTACCGCCCGCGGCTGATCGCGCGGCTGGGGCGGATGATCGGCACCGAGATGGCGCCCTCAAGCAGGATCGTCGTCGGCGTCGCGATCGCCACGTGGCGCATCATCGTCCCCTCGGTCGCGGTCGGGGTCGTGACGCTGCTGGTCTTCACGTCGGGCGCGCTCGGGCCGCAGGGGCTGGCGCTGCTGGAGGGTGTGGCGATCACCCTGCTCCTGGTCGTCGGCACCCATGCGCTGGCCGCCGCCTACTTCGCGCCGCGCCTGCCGCAGCTGCGCCTCTCGGGCCTCGACGACAAATGCGCCAACGCGGCCAGCCGCTGGGTCGTGGGGCTGGGGGCGATCTACGGCCTCGACCGCATGCTGGTGGCCAATGCCGACGGGCTGCAGCTACCCATCGAGAGCAACGAGATCATCAACCTCGCGCTGCTGGTGCAGGGGGGGCTCGCGCTCTGGCGGTTCGAGCGGGCGATCGGCCGTTCCCCGATCCTGGCGCCCGAGCCCGAGGACGATCCCTCCGAGGACGCCGATGCCGAGCCGGAGACGCCCAGCCTCGGTGCCCGGCTGCTCACGCTCAGCCGCTTCCTGCTGCTGGGCGTCGCAATCTGCGCGCCGCTGCTGGCGCTGACGGGGTACTTCGCCGCCTCGCGCTTCGTCTTCTACAACCCGCTGGCCACGGCGGCGCTGATCGGGCTCTTCGTGCTTCTCTTCAGCATCGCGCGCTCGGTCGTCGAGGTGATGCTGACCGAGACGCCGGGCGAGGCGGCGGCGCGCGCCGCAACGTCCGCGCCGCCTCCGGTCGCCGGCCCGCTGGCGCGGCTGAGGCTCATTCCGGTGGTCCTGGGCGCGGCGCTTTCGGCGGCGGCGGTGCCGCTGATCGCGATGATCTGGGGGGCGACCTACGAGGACCTGATCACCGCGTGGCAAGCGGCGCGCGGCGGCTTCTCGCTGGGCGAGATCAGGGTCGATCCGGTGGATATCGGCGCCTTCGTGCTGGTCTTCGTGCTGGTCTACCTGGTGGCCAGCACGCTGCGCTCGGTGCTGGCGCGCTCGGTCCTGCCGCTGACGGGGCTGGACACCGGGGGCCGGGCGGCGATCACGGCGGGCGTCGGCTACCTGGGCGCGGTGCTGGCCTTCCTGGCGGCGGTCGCGGCGGCGGGGCTCGACCTCTCCAACCTCGCGATCGTGGCCGGCGCGCTCTCGGTCGGGATCGGCTTCGGCCTGCAGACGGTGGTGAACAACTTCGTCTCGGGGCTGATCCTGCTGGTCGAGAGGCCGATCAAGGCGGGCGACTGGGTGCAGCTCGGCTCGGGCATGGGCTATGTGCAGCGGATCAACGTCCGCTCGACGGTGATCGAGACCTTCGACCGCGCCTCGCTGATCGTCCCGAATGCCGAGCTGGTGACGACGACGGTGATCAACTGGACCCACACCAACCTCAACGGCCGCATCATCGTGGGCGTCAAGGTGGCGATGGACGCCGACCCGCGCGAGGTCGAGCGCATCATGCTCGAGATCGCGCGCGCCCATCCCCTGGTGCTGCGCCGCCCGCAGCCCTTCGTGCTGTTCCGCGGCTATACCGACTACGCGATGAGCTTCGAGGTCCGCGCGGTGCTGCGCGACGTCAACTGGATCCTGAACGCGCAGTCGGACTTCTATTTCGAGATCCACCGCCGCTTTGCCGAGGCCGGGATCGAGATCCCCGTGCAGTCGAGCCGCATCACCCTCGAGCGCGCCCTGCCCACGGGGGCCGACATGCCCGCCCCGGGCGACCAGGGCCTTTCAGCGCCGCGACTGGCCGAGACGCGGTCCGGCGGGTCGGTGCGCGTTCCGGCGGGCAATCCGGGCGCGGAGATGGACGGCGATGGCGGCCCGGACGGGGACGGGCGCTGACAGGGCGTACTCAGCGGCAGGCGATGACGGCGACACCCCGGCGCGCATAGTCGTTCATCGCGCCCATGCTGTCGATCATCAGCACGAAGTCCCTGTGCGTGCCGACGGCGTAGGGATTGCTGACGCCGCCCGGGTCCGGTGCCTCGAAGCCGATCGCGATCGGGGGCCGGTCGCGGCAGTCGGTATCCAGGCTGAGCGCGTCGTCGGGGATGCCCCGCTCGATCGGGCCGAGGTCGGGCGAGGCCGCGCGCTCGAGGGTGCCGCCGCTGCCGGCGAGGCCGAGGATCGACGTCCCGCTCTGCCATCGTGTCTCGGCCGACAGCGCGTCCCCGGCTTCGCCGGCCGGGGCCGGCGCGGCCATCAGAACTGCTGCGCCAAGCGCGGTGAGGAGAAGGGGCGAAGGCATCATGGCTCGGTCCGACGGCTGGCGCGGATGGGGCGATGGGCGCTACACTGATCCAGCCAACGGCCGTCGGCAAGCACGACATGGCGTCGGGGGCAGACCCTCGCTGGACGCGACCGTCAACGGGAGGAGCCTCATGCGTCTGGCCGGCATCGCCCCCATCGCCGCCGTGGCCGACCCGGCCGCCACCGCCGCCTGGTTCGTCGAAACGCTCGGCTTCGAACAGCGCTCGGCCGATG
>JBCBPG010000263.1:0-6236 GCA_039820865.1 Pseudomonadota bacterium | reverse complement strand
GCCTGAGGAGGGCCGAGTGACCCGCCACGACCCGCTCCGCCCGACCGCCCGCGACCCGCGCTACGACATCCTGTTCGAGCCGGTGCAGATCGGGCCGGTGACCGCGCGCAACCGCTTCTACCAGGTGCCCCACTGCAACGGCATGGGCCGCGCCTACCCGTCCTCGATGGCCGAGATGCGGGGCGTCAAGGCCGAGGGCGGCTGGGCCGTCGTCTGCACCGAGCAGGTCGAGATCCACCACACCTCCGAGCTGTCGCCCATCATCGAGGGCCGGCTCTGGAGCGACGAGGACATCCCCGTCTTCGCCAGGATGTGCGACAGGATCCACGAGCACGGCAGCCTCGCGGGGATCGAGCCCTCCTACGACAGCTACGCCTCGCCCAACCGCTACAGCCGCGAGGTGCCGATGGGGCCCTCGGCGCGGCCGGTCAGCTATCTCGAGCCGATCCAGACGCGCGCGATGGACAAGGCCGATATCCGCGACGTGCGCCGCTACTATGTCGACGCGGCGCTGAGGGCGCGCCGGGCGGGCTTCGACATCATCTACGTCTACGCTGCCCACGACCTCAGCGTGCTGTCGCAGTTCCTGTCGCGGCGCTGGAACGACCGGGGCGACGAGTATGGCGGCAGCCTGGAGAACCGCGTGCGCCTGTTCCGCGAGGTGCTGGCCGACGCCAAGGACGCCGTGGGCGATACCTGCGCCATCGCGATCCGCTTCGGCGTGGACGAGATGATGGGCGCCGACGGGCTGACCAGCCAGGGCGAGGGGCGCGACGTCGTCGAGATGCTGGCCGAGATCCCGGATCTCTGGGACGTCAACGTCTCGGACTGGGAGAACGACAGCCTGACCTCGCGCTTTGGCCCCTCGGGCTTCCAGGACAGCTATGTCTCCTTCGTCAAGCAGGTGACGTCCAAGCCCGTCGTCGGCGTCGGCCGCTACACCTCGCCCGACGCGATGGTCTCGCTGGTGCGCTCGGGCGCGCTGGACCTGATCGGCGCGGCGCGGCCCTCGATCGCCGATCCCTTCCTGCCGAAGAAGGTCGAGGAGGGGCGGATCGAGGACATCCGCGAATGCATCGGCTGCAACATCTGCGTCTCGGCCGATTACCACATGGTCCCGATGCGCTGCACCCAGAACCCGACGATGGGCGAGGAGTGGCGCAAGGGCTGGCACCCCGAGCGCATCGCGCCGGCCCATGCCGAGGCGCGCGTGCTGATCGTCGGCGCCGGCCCTTCGGGGCTCGAGGCGGCGCGGGCTCTGGGCGAGCGCGGCTACGCCGTGACGCTGGCCGAGGCGGGCGCGGCACTGGGCGGGCGCGTCGCCATCGAGAGCCGCCTGCCGGGGCTGGCCGAATGGCGCCGCGTGGCCGATTACCGCCAGTACCAGATCGGCCAGATGGCCCATGTCGAGGTCTTCCGCGAGAGCCGTCTCTCGGCGGCCGAGGTGCTGGAGGTCGGCGCCGAGCATGTCGTCATCGCCACCGGCGCGCGCTGGTGCGAGGGCGCCGTCGGCCGCTCGAACCACGCGCCGATCCCGGTGGCCGGGGGCGCGCGGGTGATGACGCCGGACGCGATCATGGCGGGCGATCCGGCCGCGGGCGATGTCGTGATCTTCGACGACGAACACTACTACATGGGCGGGCTGATGGCCGAGGTCCTGCGCGCCCGGGGTCATGCCGTGACGCTGGTGACCGCGGCGGCCGATGTGTCGACCTGGACGCACAACACGCTGGAACAGCACCGCATCCAGAAGAAGCTGATGGAGATGGACGTCGCCATCCTGGCCTCGCACAGCGTGGTGGCCCGGGGCGCCGACAGCGTGACGGTCGAGTGCGGCTATACCGAGCGCACGCGCGAGATCGCCTGCGCCACCTTCGTGCCGGTGACGATGCGCCGGCCGGTCGATGCGCTCTACCACGCGGTGATGGCCGAGATCGCGGCGCGTGGCGATGCCCCGGCACCGACGGTCACGCGGATCGGCGACTGCCTCGCCCCCGGCACGATTGCCGCCGCCGTCTATGCCGGCCACCGCTATGCCCGCGAACTGGGCGTGCCCGTGCCCGAGGGCGCGCCCTTCCGCCGCGAACTGCCCGCGCTCGCCCGCGACTGATCCCGCCGCTCCACGCCGCCCGGGCCCAGCCAGGCCCCAGGCCACGCCAGCTCTGACGAGGACCTCCGTGACCCGCGATCCCCGATACGACATCCTGTTCGAACCGGTGCAGATCGGCCCGGTGACCGCGCCGAACCGCTTCTACCAGGTGCCCCACTGCACCGGCATGGGGTATCTCCGCCCGCGCACGCTGGCCGCGATGCGCGCCGTCAAGGCCGAGGGCGGCTGGGGCGTGGTCTGCACCGAGTACTGCTCGATCCACCCCTCGTCCGACGACCTGCCGCATGTCTCGGCCTCGCTCTGGGACGCGGGCGACATCCGCGCCCATGCCGCGATGACCGAGGCGGTGCATGCCCATGGCGCGCTCGCGGGCGTCGAGCTCTGGTACAGCGGGTCGCGCAGCCCCAACCTCCACACCCGCGAGGTGGCGATGGACGTGGCCTGCCTGCCGAACGCCTCGGGCCACCCGTTCCAGACCCGCGCGATGGACAAGGCGGATATCCGCGACCTCCGCCGCTGGCACCGCCAGGCGGCGCTCAGGGCGCGCGAGGCCGGCTTCGACATCGTCTATGTCTACGCCACGCATGGCTACCTGCTGGCCAACTTCCTCGACCCGCGGACCAACACGCGTGGCGACGAGTATGGCGGCCCGCTCGAGAACCGGGTGCGCCTGGTGCGCGAGCTGATCGAGGAGACCAGGGACGCCGTCGGCGACCGCTGCGCCGTCGCGGTCCGCTTCAAGGCCGACGAGACGATCGGCGAGGACGGCGTGCCCCAGCCCGGCGAGCGGCGCGAGATGTTCGCCATGCTGGCCGAGCTGCCCGACCTCTGGGACATCAACATCGCCGACTATTCGCTGGAGATGGGCGTCTCGCGCTTTGCCAAGGAGGGCGCGCTCGAGCCTTACATGGCCTGGATCAAGGGCGCGACGACCAGGCCCGTCGTCACGGTCGGCCGCTTCACCTCGCCCGACACCATGGCCTCGCAGGTGCGCCGCGGCGTGACCGACCTGATCGGCGCGGCCCGCCCCTCGATCGCCGATCCCTTCCTGCCGCGGAAGATCGAGGAGGGCCGGCCCGAGGACATCCGCGAATGCATCGGCTGCAACATCTGCTACGCGGGCGATGCCACCGGCACGCCGATCCGCTGCACCCAGAACCCCACCATGGGCGAGGAATGGCGCCGCGGCTGGCACCCGGAGCGCGCACCGGCCAAAGGCTCGGACGCGCGGATCCTGGTGGTGGGCGCGGGCCCGGCCGGGCTCGAGGCGGCACGGGCGCTCGGCGCGCGCGGCTATGACGTCATGCTGGCCGAGGCATCTCGCGAGCTGGGCGGGCGCGTGGTGCGCGAGGCGCGGCTGCCGGGGATGAGCGAGACCATCCGCGTGCGCGACTATCGCGAGCAGCAGATCCTCAGGATGGCCAATGTCGAGGTCTTCCGCGAGAGCCGGCTGTCGGCCCGCGACGTCTTCGAGGTCGGCGCCACCCATGTCGCCATCGCCACCGGGGCGCACTGGCGGCGCGAGCGCTTCGACGGCAAGGCCTTCGTCGACATCGCCCGCGACGGCGCCACGGTGCTGACGCCGGACGACATCATGGAGGGCCGCCTGCCCGAGGGGCCGACCGTGGTCTTTGACGACGACACCTACACCATGGCCGCGGTCGTGGCCGAGCGCATCCGCGCCACCGGCGTCCCCGTCACCTATGTCACCGCCGAGGACAGCGTCGCGGCCTGGGCCGGCAAGACGGCCGAGCGCTGGCGCACCCGCACCCGTCTGGCCCGGCTGGGGGTCGAGATCGTCACCGCCCATGCGCTGACCGCCTTTGACGGGCGCGAGGCGATGCTGGCCTGCGCCTATGGCGGCGGCGAACGGCGGATCGCGGCGACCGGCTGCGTGATGGTCGGCCACCGCCAGCCGAACGACACGCTCTATCACGAGATCCTGGCCGAGGTCGGTGGCGACCCTGCGGCGCTGCCCTTCACGCTGGAGCGGATCGGCGACTGCAACGCGCCGGCGATCATCGCCGCGGCCACCTATGCCGGCCACCGCTATGCCATGGAGCGCGACGCGGCGGTCGATCGCGACCAGCCGATGCGCCACGACCGGGTCGAGATGCCGGCCGAGGCGGCGCCCGACTACCTCGACACGCTGCTCCGCTACTACGAGGAGGAGATCGCGGGCGAGGTCTATTTCCGCGCGCTGGCCGACCGGCTGGAGGCGCCCGGGCACAAGCAGGCCATGATGCTGCTGGCCGCGGTCGAGGCGCATTGCGCCGCCATCGTCGCGCCCCTGATCCGGCAGTACGGCCTGACGCCCAGGCCGCTGGCCGAGCTGACCGCCATGGGCGTGGCCGATGCCGATCGCGGCCCGCAGGACTGGGACGGCATGATCGCCCACATGCGCGCGACCTTCCCCGGCTATATCGGCGATTTCGTCCGGCTCGAGGCGATGGGCCCCGAGGGCGACCGCGCGGTGCTGAAGCGGATGACCGAGCACGAGGTGGTCGCGGTCGCCTTTCTCGAGGCCGAGGCCGCGGGCGTGGCCGACAGCACCGCGCCGCTCGTGCGCTACATCTCGACCCCCGTCGCCACCCCGCGCGCCGCATGACGGCCGAGCGGGTCATTCCGGGCGAACGCACGCCGCTGGCCGCCAGCCTCTGGGCCGCGACCGCCAGTGCCGCGCCCGAACGCCCGGCGCTGACGGGGTCGGTCGAGGCCGACACGGTGATCATCGGCGCGGGCTTCACCGGCCTCTCGGCCGCGCTGCACCTGGCCGAGGCCGGGCAGGCGGTGGTGGTGCTCGAGGCCGGCACCGTCGGCTGGGGCGCCTCGGGGCGGAACGGGGGCCAGGTGAACCCCGGGCTCAAGGCCGACCCGGCCGAGACCGAGGCGCGCCATGGCCCCGATCTCGGGCGGCGCATGGTGGCGGCGACGGCGGCGGGCGGCGACCTGGTCTTCGGCCTGATCGAGCGCCACGCCATCGCCTGCGACGCCCACCGCTGCGGCTGGGTCCGTGCGGCGACCAACGCGCGCACCCTCGCGGCCCTCGGCGAGACCGGCCGGCAGTGGCGCGCGCGCGGCCATGACGTCGACGAGATCGATGCCGACGAGATGGCGCGCCTGCTCGGCGTGCGCGCCTATGTCGGCGGTCTGATCGACCGGCGCGGCGGCAACCTGCACCCGCTGAACTATGCCCTCGGCCTCGCCGCCGCGGCCGAGGGCCTGGGCACGCGGATCTTCGGCGACAGCCGGGCCGGCGACGTCAGGTCGGACGCGGACAGCGTGACCGTGACGACGCCGCAGGGCACGGTCACCGCGCGGCGGGCGCTGATCTGCACCAACGCCTATACCCACGGGCTGGTCCCGCCGCTGGGGCAGTCGGTGGTGCCGGTCACCTCGGTCCAGGTCGCGACCGAGCCGCTGTCGGACAACATCGCCCGCTCGATCCTGCCCGAGGGGCATTCGCCCTCGGACACCCACCGCCTGCTGCTCTACTTCCGCAAGGACGCGGCCGGGCGCTTCCTGATCGGCGGGCGCGGCGCGCTCAGCGACCGCAACGTGATGCGCCGCCAGCAGGGCCTGCGCGACCGCGCCGTCGCGCTCTTTCCGCAGCTCGAGGGCGCGCGCTGGCGCCATGCCTGGGGCGGCGACGTGGCGATGACGCGGGATCATGCGCCGGGGCTGCACCGCATCGCGCCGAACGTCATGGCCGGGCTCGGCTACAACGGGCGTGGCGTGGGCATGGCGACGGTGATGGGCCGGATCCTCGCCGACTGGGCCGCCGGCCGGCCGGAGGGCGCGCTCGACTTTCCCGTCACGCCCGCCCGGCCGATCCCCTTCCACCGCTTCCGCCGCGTCGGCGTGGGCGCCACGGTCGCGGCCTTCCGCCTGCTCGACCGCCTCGGTGTCTGAGGCAGCCGGCGCCCCTTGCATACCCTTGAGGCAGCGCACCACGTCCGCGCCCTGCAGCGCCAGACAGAAGGCCGGTGGCAGCGCCACCGGAAGACGGCATGGAACTTCGGCAGATCCGCTACTTCCTCGCGCTGAGCGAGACGCTCAATTTCACGCGGGCGGCCGAGATGTGCAACGTCACGCAGCCGACGCTCACGCTCTCGATCAAGAAGCT
>JBCBPG010000262.1:0-6239 GCA_039820865.1 Pseudomonadota bacterium | reverse complement strand
CGCTGGCGATGGACCTGGTCTATCGCGGTTTCGCGCTGGTGATCGCCAAGGGCCTGGTGCTCGCGCGCTTTCCCGAGCTCCTGACCGAGATCGGCCGCGGGCAGATCGACGGCTTCGTGCCGATCCCGGTGCTGATCGGGGCGGCGACGATGATCGCAGGTTACGTGCTGCTCACCCGCTCGTATTTCGGCCGCTACACCATCGCCATCGGCTCGAACCCCGAGGCGGCCGAGCTGACCGGCATCTCGGTCAAGCGCCAGAAGGTCTATGCCTACGTCCTCTGCGGTGCCTGCGCGGCGCTGGCGGGCGTGATGCTGACCGGCAAGCTGAACGCGATCCAGGCGACCTCGGCGCCCTACTTCAACCTGCATGTCATCGCGGCGGTCGTGGTCGGGGGCACCTCGCTGTTCGGCGGGCGGGCCTCGATGATCGGGTCCTTCGCAGGCGTGCTGCTGCTCTCGATGATGATCAACGCGCTTGTCACGCTGCGCATCGAGTTCTTCTGGCAGTCGGTCGCCTCGGGGGTCGTCATCGTGGGCTCGGTCGCGCTCTATGCCTGGATGCAGAAGAAGGACCGCGACGGGGCAGGGGGCTGGCTGGCCGGTCTCTCGACCCCGGACGGACAGAAGATGATGCGTTTCAGCGCGGCGATCATCGGGGCGCTGATCGCGCTCCTGGCGATCGGCGCCGCCTTCGCCGTGGACCCGACGCCGAGCGGGTAACGGTCACTCCGTGGGGCGGCCGGACCGGGGATCCACCCCGGCCGGCGCGCCCGGCGTTCACACAAAGGGAGGATCCCACGTGACACTCTTCAAGACGGCCGCGCTCATGGCGGCCACTGCCCTGGTGCCGGCCCTGGCGCTGGCCGACGATCACCTGCCGCTGAAGGAGCTGCCCGACATCGCCGACCGCGACTACTGGGTGCCTGACGAGGTCAATGCCGAGGGCAAGCTCGAGGCGCTGCAGGCGGTCGTGGGCACCGAGGCCGTGCCCTACGGCGGCACGCTGGAGAACCCGATCCAGATCGCGCTGATCTACCCCTCGGCCGACACCTCGGACTTCTGGGCGCGCAACTACCTCGCGCTGACCAAGCGGCTGGACCAGCTCGGCATCGCCTTCGAGACGACCGAGTTCGCCAGCCGCCAGATCGAGCACTCGCTGCAGTCGACCTATGCCAGCCAGGTCGAGCAGGACGCCGATCTCTACGACTACGTGATTTTCGGCCCGTCCGAGCTGGCGATCCAGGCCGACAACATCGCCAAGCTCTCCGCCAACGACGGCTTTGCAACCTATGTCTGGGCCTTCCACACGCCGCTCAAGACGCTGGAGAACCAGCCCGACGCCTGGTTCGACTTCTCCTCGGCCGCGGGCGCGCTGACGATGTGCGACTACATGCTCGAGCGCCTCGGCGAGGGCGTGACCATGGCGATGAACCGCGGGATCCCCGGCATCACCGACAACCAGCGCTCGGGCGACTTCAAGGCCTGTGTCGAGGAGAAGGGCGGCTGGACCACGGTCTACGAGCACTATGGCGAGTACCAGCGCGAGGGCGGCTTCGAGGGCACCTCGCTGATCCTGCAGGCCTACCCGGAGGCCACGATCATCCACAACGCCAACACCGCGATGGCGATGGGTTCGGTCGAGGCACAGGTGGCGATGGGCAAGGAGAAGGAGATCTTCTCCACCGGCTGGGGCGGCACGGGGCTCGAGCTCGACGCCATCCGCCGTGGCGAGCTGGACGCGACGCCCATGCGCATGGGCGACGACGTGGGCGCGGCGACGGCCGAGGCGATCAAGGCCGATCTCGAGGGCCGCGCCGAGGAGCTGCCCTTCGTCTTCCTCGGCCGCATCACGGTCGCCCATGACCAGATGAGCGTGGACGAGATCGACGCGCTGGAGCAGGAGGCGTTCCGCTTCTCGGGCGTCGGCGCGCTCGAGCGCTGAAATTACCGCACCGTGAAATCCGGGAGTGCCGATGCGTCGGCACCCCCTTGTTCCCGCCGCTCGCCTCCTCCAGCATGCGCCTCCCTCGGACAGGAGAGCGGATGTGGCGGCAACACCGAAGTCACCGGTGACGATGCGGGACGTGGCACGGATCGCGGGTGTCTCGCGCATGACCGTGTCCCGCGCCCTGCGCGAAGACAGCCCGGTCTCCAAGGAGACCCGCGCGCGCATCCTCAAGGTCGTGCGCGAGCTGAACTACGTGCCCGACCAGATGGCCGGCAGCCTGACCACCAAGCGCTCGGGCTTCGTGGCGGCCCTCGTGCCCTCGCTGAACAACCTGCACTTCGCCATGACCGTGCAGGTCCTGACGGCCGAGATCGAGGGCGGCGGACGGCAGATCCTGCTGGGCCATACCGACTACGACAGCGCGCGCGAGGAGCAGCTGGTCGAGATGATGCTGCGCCGCCGGCCCGAGGCGATCGTGCTGTCCTATGACGGCCACAGCGACCGGACCGTCGAGCTGCTGAGCGATGCCAGCGTGCCCATCGTCGAGATCTGGGAGCGCCCGGAGGACCCGCTCGGTCACACGATCGGCTTCTCCAACCGCGAGGCGGCGGCCGCGATGACGCGGGCGCTGATCGGGCGGGGCTATCGCAACATCGCCTTTCTCTGCGAGGCCGACGATGCCTGGACGCGCGGTGCGGCACGGCGGGCCGGCTGGCGCGAGGCGATGGAGGAGGCCGGGCTCTCGGCGCACCGGCTGATGCAGATCGGCGCACCCCCGCTCTCCATCGAGCAGGGCGCCGCTGCCGCGCCCGAGCTGCTGGAGCGCTTTGCCGACACCGACTGCCTGTTCTGCGTCTCGGACGCACCAGCCTTCGGCGCGCTGACGGCGCTCTCCGCCCGGGGGCGGTCGGTGCCGGGCGACATCGGCATCGCCGGGTTCGGCGACTTCGAGGTCTCGCGCTTCGCCAACCCCCGGATCTCGACCGTGGCGGTCGATCCCGGGGGCATCGGGCGCGAGGCCGGGCGGCTGATCACCGAGCTCCTGGCCGGCGGCGGTGCGAACGGCGAGCCGGTTGAGCCGCGCCACATATCCGTCCCGGCCACCGTGCGACTGCGCGACAGCACGCGCTAACCGGGATCCGCGCGGCCGGGAGCGGTATGATGATCAGGCTTGTGTTACCGGTCACATGATGTAGTCTCGACGCCGGAGAAGAGGAGCGTGCGGCGATGCCGGAGATCCGACTCGAACGGCTGGTCAAGCGCTACGGCGATGTCGAGGTGCTGCACGGCATCGATCTCGCGATGGCCGACAACGAGTTCACGGTCCTCGTCGGCCCCTCCGGCTGCGGCAAATCGACCACGCTGCGCATGATCGCGGGGCTCGAGACCGTGTCCGACGGCGAGATCTATCTCGACGACCGGCCGGTCAGCCATCTCGAGCCCAAGGACCGCGGCCTGGCGATGGTGTTCCAGGACTACGCGCTCTACCCGCACATGAACGTCGCCCAGAACATCGCCTTCGCGCTGCGCCTGGCGCGCCGGCCGCGCGCCGAGATCGACGCCAAGGTGCGCGAGGTGGCGGCGATGGTGGGCCTCACCGACTTTCTCGCCCGCAAGCCGGGCGCGCTCTCGGGCGGGCAGCGCCAGCGCGTCGCCATGGCCCGGGCGCTGGCCAAGGACAGCGCGATCTTCCTGTTCGACGAGCCGCTCTCGAACCTCGACGCCAAGCTGCGCGGCCAGATGCGCGCCGAACTCGCGCTGATGAGCCAGCGCGTCGAGAAGAACATGGTCTACGTCACCCACGACCAGATCGAGGCGATGACGCTGGCCGACCGGATCGTCGTCATGCATGGCGGCCATATCCAGCAGCAGGGCAGCCCCGAGACGCTGTTCAAGCGCCCGGTGAACCGCTTCGTCGCGGGCTTCCTCGGCTCGCCGCCGATGAATTTCCTCGACGGCCGGATCGAGGAGCGGGACGGCGCCGTCTTCGTCGTCGGCGAGGGCTATGCGCTGGTGCTGGAGGGCCCGCTGGCCGAGGCGGCGCGTGGCCATGCGCGTCCCGACGTGGTCCTCGGGATCCGGCCCTCGGATCTCCGCTACGACCCGGAGGCGCCGGCCGACCGGGCGCTGGCGCTCGACGTCATGGTCTCGGAATACATCGGCGCCCAGTCGGTGCTGCTCTGCAACTGCGGCGCTGCGAGCATCATGGTCGAGATCGCCTCGGACACGCCCGTGGCGCTTGGCCAGCGGCTGACCTTCGCCGCCGATCCGGCCCGCCTGCACCTCTTTGACCGGGAGGACGAGACGGCCCTCTAGGCGACCCAACGACAAAATCGGGAGGACTGACATGCTGAAATCGCTGAAGACGTCGCTGATGGCGGGTGCCATGGCGGCCCTTTTGGCCGGCCCCGCCGCCGCCAACCCCTATGCCGAGTACGACGGCACGACGCTGATCGTGAACTTCCCCGCGCACCCGCATTACGACGCGGTGATGCGGATCCTGCCGGAGTTCACCAAGGAGACCGGCATCGAGGTCGAGGTCGACCAGCTGCCCTACCTCAAGATGCGCGAGCGCCAGACGCTGGAGCTGGGCCAGGACGAGGGCGAGTACGACCTGATCGCCTATGTCGTCTTCTCCAAGGCCGACTACGTCTATGCCGACCAGCTGGAAAACCT
Organism: Pseudomonadota bacterium; assembly: GCA_039820865.1. Taxonomy (GTDB): domain Bacteria; phylum Pseudomonadota; class Alphaproteobacteria; order Rhodobacterales; family Rhodobacteraceae; genus Thermohalobaculum. The sequence goes on along the minus strand of JBCBPG010000262.1, from coordinate 1,613 downwards.
GGCCAAGTACTTCATGAACCCCAAGCTGGCCGATCCGTCCTATGACGCGGACGACCTGATCGACGGCTATGTCTACAACATCGGCTTCGCGGGTGGGACCAAGGGGTACCTGGAGGGGCCGACCGGCTCGCTCTTCGGCATCCCCTACGGCTCCGAAACCTCGATCCTCGGCTATCGCAAGGACATCTTCGAGAAGCACGGCCTCGAGGTCCCCGAGACCTATGACGAACTGCTCGACCTCGCCTGCCGCATTCCCGAGCTCGAGCCCGGCATGGGCGGCGTCGCCTCGCGCGCGGCCTCGGGCCACCACGCCTCGCACGCGTTCCTGCTGCACCTGAACCCGCTCGGCGGCGCGATCTTCGACGATGCCTGGAACCCGGTCGTGAACGATGCCGCCGGCGTGCAGGCGGCCGAGGCGCTGAAGACCATCGTCGACTGCGGCCCGACCGGCGCGACCAGCTTCGGCTTCGGCGAGGCGCTGGGCGCGTTCCTGAACGGCGATACGGCGATGTTCCTCGACACCACTGTCGTTGCGGGCCAGATCGACGACCCGGCCAAGAGCAAGGTCGTGGGCAAGGTCGGCTGGGCGCTGCACCCGATGGGCACCAAGCGCGCCAGCCAGACCGGCGGCTTCGGCATCGGCATCCCCGCGAATGCCGAGAACAAGGAGGCCGCGTTCCTGCTGATGCAGTGGCTGACGTCCAAGAAGGGCGACAAGCTGGTGGCGCTGGCCGGCGGCAACCCCTCGCGCTTCTCGACCCATGCCGATGCGGAGGTGAACGCCAAGTTCCCGCACATGGCCACCTTTGGCGAGGCGCTGAAGCATGCCGATCCCGACTGGCGCCCGATCATCCCCGTCTGGGGCAAGATCAACGCCGATCTCGGCACCACGCTGTCCAAGGTGCTGACCGAGGATCTCGACGTCCAGGAGGCGCTGGACGGCGTGGCCGAGCGCACGCGCGGCGTGATGGACGAGGCCGGCTACTACACCTGGCAGTAACGCCCTCCCGGGAGGCGGCCAGCCCGCCTCCCGTCACCTCCTGAGGACGCCCCCCAATGGCCGAGGCCGTCATCGAGCCCGAGACCAGCGAGCAGATCGCGCGCGCCCGCCGGCGCGCCGTGCTGGCCAGCCGCATGACGCCCTACATGTTCATCGCGCCGGCGGCGGTGATCATGGCGATCGCGCTGATCTACCCGCTCGGCTACATGATCTGGGGCAGCTTCCGCGACTGGGACCCGAGCCAGACGATCGGCGAGAGCGAGTTCGTCGGCCTGCGCAACTACGTCACGCTCTGGGGCGACCCGAACTTCCACGAGAGCCTGTGGGTCACGCTGCGCTTCGCCTTTTTCGTCGTGACCTTCGAGATGGTGATCGGCGTCGGCCTGGCGCTGATGCTGGATCGCGAGATCCGCGGCATGTCGGTGCTGCGCACCATGTTCATCCTGCCCATGATGATCGCGCCCGTCGTGGTGGGCCTCATCTGGCGCTACATGTACCACCCGACGGGCGCGATCATCATGGGCAGGATGAACATGGTGCGCAGCACCGACATGCCGCGGATCTCGCGATCCAGCATCAGCGCCAGGCCGACGCCGATCACCATCTCGAAGGT
>JBCBPG010000261.1:0-6253 GCA_039820865.1 Pseudomonadota bacterium | reverse complement strand
CGCGCGACCCGGGTGCCCTCGGCGCGACGCTCACCCCGTCCGGCCTGGCGCTCGCCCCGCCGCTCACCCCGCGCGGCCTGGCGCTCGCCGCGCCGCTCACCCCGCACGACCTGCGGCCCGCCTCGCCGCTCGCCCCGCGCGGCCTGGCGCTCGCCCCGCCGCTCGCCCCGCACGACCTGCGGCCCGCTTCGCCGCTCACCACGCGCGGCCTGGCGCTCGCCGCGCCGCTCACCCCGGCTCGCCTGACGCTCGGCGCGCGGCTGCCGTCGCCCGTCGCTCCGCTCGCCACGTCGCTCGGCCCGCGCCTCGCGGGTCCCGGGCCGGCGATCGCGGTTGCGCAGCACCCCCTCCTCGCCGCGCCGGTCGCCACGGAGGGCCCGCCGGTCCTCGCGCCGCTCGCCACGGAAGGCCCGACCGTCGGCGCGGCGCTGCCCGCGCAGCCCCCGCGCCTCGCCACGCTGGTCGCGGCGGAAGTCTCGCCGGTCGGCACGCCGCTCGACCCGGGTCCCGCCATCGCGCCGCTGGTCGCGGCGGAAGTCGCGGCGATCGTCCCGGCGGTCGCGGCGAAAGTCGCGCCCGTCCGCCCGGCGGTCGCGGCGGAAGTCGCCGCGGTCCCTGCGCACCTCGCGGCGGTAGTCGCGGCGCGAGGCGCGGCGCTCCCAGCGCCGCGGTTTGCCCTTACGCACCACGCGCCGGCCGCCATCGACATACACCGTGCTGAAACTGAACGACGGGCCGAAATAGACCGGCCGCGCATAGCCCTGCCGCGCGCCGTAATACCCCCAGCCCGAGTATCCCTGGTCGTAGTAGATGTCGTCGTAATAGACGCCGTCGTAGTAGACATCGCCATAGGCTGGCGCGACCCCGTAGCCGCCGCCATAGACCGCCCCGCCCGAATGGACCGGACCCCCGTCGACATAGACCGGCGTGGTCGCGACGCCGAGGCCGGCGCCGATCACGCCGCCGATCGCCGCCCCGGCGCCGGTGCCGCTGATCGCGGCCCCCGTGGCCGCGCCCAGCACGCCGCCCGAGATCGCCCGCTGGCCCGGTGTCACGCCGCAGGCGGCCGCGGCCAGCGCCAGCACCGTCAGCGTCGCCGCCCGCAGCGCCCGCCATCCCGTTGCGGTGCGGGGGGTCGCGTCGCCCGCTCCGATGCCCGCTGCGTTGCGTGCCATGACCGCCCCTCCGTTTACATTTCGTGACAGATCTCACGTAGGCGGTGCTGCTTCCCGTCGCATCGACGGCTCACGAAAGCGCGCGCCAGGCGCCGTTTTGCGCCCATCACCGATCCCGGATTGATCTTCGTCATGGCCGAAAGCGCCGGAAAACCGCGCAGGGTCAACGGCTTGCCTTTCCACCACGGCGCAGCGGCGCCAGCCCCCGAAACGAGGCGCCCGACCCCGACAGGTTTCAGGGCCCTTCGCGCTCGGGCATGGTGGGGGTGGGGCGGAGAGGGACGCCCGCCCACGCACGTCCGCTCAGGGACGCCCTCTCAGGGACGGCGGGCGATACAGTCGATCTCGACCAGGGCGCCGACGGCCAGCGCGGTGACGCCGATGGTGGTGCGCGTCGGCAGCCGGTCCGCCGGGAAGAAGGTCCGGTAGGTGTCGTTGAACGCGGCAAAGTCGCGCTCGAACTCGGTCAGGTAGCAGCGGCACTGCACCACGTGGCTGAGATCGAGCCCCACGCCCTCGAGCACGAGCGCCAGGTTCTCCATCACCCGCCGCGTCTGCGCCGCCGCTCCCTCCGGCAGCGGCGCGTCGGGATCGTCGGGATGCGTCGGCATCTGCCCGGTCAGGATCACCCACCCATCCGCCTCGACGGCGTGCGAGAACGGGGCGACCGGTCGTGGCGCAGCGGCGATCAGGTGGAAGTCGGTCACAGAGGCCCTCGCTCAGTGTGGCTGCAACGCAAGGCACCAACTACACAGCGATTTCGCGGCACATTCAATGGCAAGGGCATGCTCCTGCGCCTCCTTGAAGTCGTCAAACGGGCCAAGCCATTTCTCATTGTGGTCGCCGCTCTGAAATTGCGCCTCAGAAGGCGCATGGCCACACATCTTGCGCTCCGCATTCGGCACCACATGAATCGTCAGCTTGCCCTGATTTTCATCGAAATGGATGCAATATTTCACAATGGAATATTATCGTGCTTCTTCCAGGGGTTCTCAAGCTTCTTGCCCCTCAGCGCCGCGAACGCCCGGGCGACGCGGCGGCGGGTGCTCTGGGGCATGATGACCTCATCGATAAACCCCTTCTCGGCGGAGACGAAGGGGTTGGCGAAACGGTCTTCGTATTCCCTGGTCCGGGCGGCGACCTTGTCGGGATCGCCGGATTCGCTGCGGTAGAGGATCTCGACGGCGCCCTTGGCGCCCATGACGGCGATCTCGGCGGTGGGCCAGGCGTAGTTGACGTCGCCCCTCAGGTGCTTCGACGCCATGACGACATAGGCACCGCCATAGGCCTTGCGGGTGATGACCGTCACCTTGGGCACTGTCGCCTCGCCATAGGCGAACAGCAGCTTGGCGCCGTGCTTGATGACGCCGTTCAGCTCCTGCGTCGTGCCGGGCAGAAAGCCGGGGACGTCGACGAAGGTCAGGATCGGGATCCCGAAGCAGTCGCAGAAGCGCACGAAGCGCGCCGCCTTGCGCGCCGAGTCGATGTCGAGAACACCTGCCAGCACAAGGGGTTGGTTCGCCACCACCCCCACCGTCTGCCCGTCGAGCCGGATGAAGCCGGTCACGATGTTGGCGGCAAAATCGGCCTGGATCTCGAAGAAGTCCCCCTCGTCGGCCACCCGCAGGATCAGCTCCTTCATGTCGTAGGGCTGATTCGGGTTGGCCGGCACCAGGCTGTCCAGCGCGGGCTCGACACGGGCGGGATCATCGTCGGTCGGCCGCTCGGGGACTGCGGCGCGGTTCGAGAGCGGCAGGAAGTCGAACAGCCGCCGCACCTCGGCCAGCGCCTCGACATCGTTGTCGAAGGCGCCGTCGGCAACCGAGCTCTTGCGCGTATGGGTCGAGGCGCCGCCCAGTTCCTCGGCCGTCACCCTCTCGCCCGTCACGGTCTTCACCACGTCGGGCCCCGTGACGAACATGTAGGAGGTATCGCGGACCATGAAGATGAAGTCGGTCATGGCGGGCGAGTAGACCGCGCCGCCCGCGCAGGGCCCCATGATGACCGAGAGCTGGGGCACGACGCCCGAGGCCATGATGTTGCGCTGGAAGACCTCGGCATAGCCGGCGAGCGAGGCCACGCCCTCCTGGATGCGCGCGCCGCCCGAGTCGTTGATGCCGATCACCGGACAGCCGTTCTGGACCGCCATGTCCATGATCTTGCAGATCTTCTGGGCGTGGGTCTCGGACAGCGAGCCGCCGAAGACGGTGAAGTCCTGGGCGAAGACATAGACCTGGCGGCCGTTGATCGTGCCCCAGCCGGTGATGACGCCGTCGCCGGGGAAGTGCGTCGCCTCCATCCCGAACTCGGTGCAGCGATGCGCCATGAACATGTCGTATTCCTCGAAGCTGCCCTCGTCGAGCAGCACCTCCAGGCGCTCGCGCGCGGTCAGCTTGCCGCGGGCATGCTGGGCGTCGATGCGCTTCTGGCCGCCGCCGAGCCGGGCCTCGGCCCGCCTGATCTCAAGCTGTTCGAGGATTTCCTTCACGTCGCCCTCCGCGCTTCGCCGCCCTGCCGGCGGGGCTTCCCGCATAGCGTCTCGACGGGCGTGGTGGAAGTCTGGACGCGCGTGTCAGCAGGCGGAACCGTAGGGCGCCGGGCGCGACATGATCGCTGCGCACCCTAGCGGCCGGGGGCCGAGTCGGTTAGGTTGCACATATGGAACTGATCAGTCTGGTTTACATATCGCGGAGCTTGGTCGGGGCGCGCAGCCCTGAGATGGACTCCATCGCCGCAACCTCGCAGCGAAAGAACCAGCTCTGCGGGCTGACGGGTTTCCTGTATTACGACAACGAGGCCTTCCTGCAGGTCCTCGAGGGGCCGAAGACCGAGGTAAAGGACATCTACCGGTCGATCGCCTCGGACTCCCGCCACGACAAGGTGCAGCTCCTCGGCGCCCACCCGATCGAGAACAGGGCCTTCGGCGGCTGGGCCATGGGCCTCTACGACGGCAGCAGGGACGACGGTCTTCTCAAGGAAGCCTTCGGTGCCAACCTGTTCGACCGCGCGCAGGAGATGGACCTGCCCGAGGTCATGCGCTTCATGCGCGACCTCAGCGTCGGGCGCGACGACGTCTACGCCCTGCCCTCGATGGCCTGACCGTCCCGGCGGTCACCCTCCTCCCCACGCCGTGCTTGCCTGCCGATCCTGGGCGCGATACGCGAACGTATGATGAACGCGGACTGGATTCTCGCTGGTGAGCGGGTCGTCGCCCGCGCTGGCGGCACGCTGTTCTGGCCGGCCGCGCGCGCGCTGGCGGTCGGCGACCTGCATCTCGGCCGGGCGGCGGCGGCCGCGCGGCGGGGCGCGGGCTTCCTGCCGCCCTATGGCGATACCGACACGCTGGACCGGCTCGCGGCCGAGGTCGCGGCGACCGATCCCGTCCGCATCGTCCTTGTCGGCGACAGCTTCGACGATGCCGCCGGCGCCGAGGCGGATGCCGCGGCCCTTGCGGCCCGCCTCGAGGCGCTCGCCGCGGGCCGCGCGCTCGACTGGGTGGCCGGCAACCACGATCCGCGCCCCGTCGCGGGCCTGCCCGGCCACTGGTGCGCCGAACGGCGCCTCGGCCCCTTCGTCTTCCGCCACATCGCGGCCCCGACCCCGCCCGAACCCGGCACGGCCGAGATCTCGGCGCACTACCACCCGCGCGCCGAGGTCTGGCGTCGGGGCGCCTGCGTGCGCCGGCGCTGCTTCCTCGTCGACCGCTGCCGCGCGATCCTGCCCGCCTTCGGCACCTTCACCGGCGGCCTCGACGCCCGCGACCCGGCGCTGCGCCCCCTGATGGGCGAGGGCGCGGCGGCGCTGATGGTCGGCCAGCGCGTCGTCCCCCTGCGGCTCTGACCGCCGCGGCCCCCCGTCGCCACCCGCGCCGCCACAGCGGTGCAGAAGTTCCTAACGGTACCGGGTTTGCAACCAATCGGATCGCACCCTATCTGATCCACGGCACGACGCCGTTTCGGCTGGACATCCGGGACGCGCCCCTGCCGTGCGTGCTGGAACGGCTCAGTCGGGACGACATCCATGGACCTGTCCTATTCGGGGCGCTGCCTCTGCGGCGCCATCCGCTTCGAGATCACGGGCCCGGTCGAGCCGCCGGTGGCCTGCCACTGCACCCAGTGCCAGCGCCATTCGGGCGGCATGTGGGTGGCGATCACGGCGCCGAGCGAGAGTGTCGAGATCAGCCGCACGCGCCTTGCCTGGGTCAGCGTCAGCGAGCGGGCGCGCCGCGGCTTCTGCCTGGACTGCGGCGGCTATCTCTTCTGGCAGGAGGTCGAGAGCGACACGATCGACATCGCCTTCGGTGCTCTCGACGATCCGAACGGGCTGGCGCTGGCGGCCCATATCTTCGTCTCGGAGAGCCGCCTGCCCCTGCCCGCCGACGGCCTGCCCCGCTACGACCGCAACATCCCCGACGCGGCCGAGTAGGGCGCCGTCAGAACGCCCCATGGCCCGCCCGGTCGATCCGGTGTGCCGGGTGGCGGCGATAGAGCCACCAGAACGCCACCACGTTGGCCATGCCCACGGTCATGCCGCCGAGCAGCATGATCGTCGCCGCCTCCGCCGCGGCCTCGACGCCGCCGTGGCCGAGCGCGACCAGCCAGGCCACCGCCGCCGGCGCCAGGTTGGCCAGCGCGGCGACCAGCACCAGCCCGATCAGCGTCGGCCGCCAGCCGACCAGCCGGTGGCCGAGATAGGCGCGAAACGCCAGCCCCCCCGCGATCCAGAAGCTCGGCAGCGACACCGGCGCGCCGAAGAACGCCATCGTCGCCCCCATGTACGCCAGCGACTGCAGCGTGGTCATCGGCCCGAGCACATCCCCCAGGACACTCGCGCCCACCGCCAGGACCACGAGGGCGAGGATCGCCACGAAGGGTGCGGCGATCAGCGCCTGCCAGAACGCCCGCCCCACCCCCTCGGGCGGCGGCTGCCACAGGGGCGCGTCAGCCGTGTCGCCCAACCGCCGCGGCCCGCCGTCGCGCAGCCAGAACCCGCCCGCCATCTCTTCCGTCACTCTGGTCATTTCTGTATCTCCTGAAACTCCAGCCCAAAATTTTTGGGGTCAGCCCGCCTTGGGCAGG
>JBCBPG010000260.1:0-6268 GCA_039820865.1 Pseudomonadota bacterium | reverse complement strand
CCGAGGCGGCGGCGCAGCGCGGCGATGGCCGGCGCCATCAGCGCCTCGTCGCGCGCCGCGGCGCCATGCTCGGCGATGTCGCGGAGCGCCTCGATGCTGCCGGGAATGCGGGGTGACGCAGGGTCGGTCAGGATGTCGAGCGCGGCACGATAGACGGCGACTGAGCCGAAGCGCTGGACCTCGCACACCGCCAGCCAGGCGTCCTCGGCATCGCGGCCCGCGCGGCGCAGTCGCTCGAGCGCCTGTACTTCGTCGAGCCGGCCGGGTTCGATCGGCGGCCAGGCGGTCGCCTCATCTCCCGCCAGGTCGTCGATCCAGTCACCGGCACCAACGTCGAGCCAGCGCCCGGCGTAGCCATTCTCGTTCATTGATCCCCCGATCGGGGCCTTGCCGGCCCACTGAACTCATGTGTGTGCCCGCAGCCTTGGGGCGGCCACGGGGAACGGTACTCATGCGCGACAAGCCTCGATGACGAGCTTTCATAATAATGGCTCGAAACGTGGCGAAAACTGGTCAGCACACCGGCCACGAGCGCAGGTTCGCGGCACGAAAACTAAACCATCGGCTGACGTGACCTACGCCTGACGCGGCCTTACGCAGGGGGCATCTGCGTCAACCAGGGGCCGCTCTGGGCGCCTCGGGCGCTGCCGGCGTCCGGGGTGGTGCGTGGCCGGAGGCGGCGGATACCTACCCCGCGGCCGACTGCGCCACGGCCGCGCGCGCGGCCTCGGCCTCGGCATAGCGCGCCTCGGCGGCGGCCAGCGTCTCGCCCCCGGCATGCTCGCGGATGAGCCGCATGGTCTCGCTCTCGATCCGGGTCTCGATCTCGGCCATGAAGGCGTCGAAGGACAGGCCGGGCGGGATCGGCTCGAGGAACTCGAGGGCGCCGCGGCCATGCGGATGCTTGGTCCACTCGCGCCGCGGCCAGATCGTGCCGACCGAGGTGGCGATGGGCACGACCGTGGGGTTCAGCCGCGTGTAGATATGCGCCGCGCCGCGGCGATAGCGCTCGCGCTCGCCGAGGCGCATGAGCGTGCCCTCGGGGTAGATCATCATCGGCCGGCCCTGCCCGAAGGTGCGCCGCGTGCCCTCGATCGTCTGCTCGGTGCGGTTCTGTGGGCCCTGGTCGACGGCGACCATCACGATGTCCAGCGCCGAGAGGATCGTGCCGAAGAAGGGGTAGCGCTCGAGCTCGGCCATCGCGACCGCGCCGGTATCGGGCATCAGCGCGCCGAGGAGGACGACATCCATCTCCGACTGGTGCTTGGAGACGAAGAGCACCGGGCCCTCGGCGGGTATGTTCTCGCGCCCCCGGATCTCGACCCGGGCGTCGAGGATCACGTCGACCGCACGCAGCACCGTCTCGCCCCAGAGCCTGAGGACGCGGTGCATCGCCGCCTGGCGGCCGCGCCGGGCGAGCAGCCAGACGCGGAGCGCGGTGTAGAAGGTGTAGCTGTAGAAGAAGAGGTTGAACGCGAGTGATCGCATCGGAGCATCCCGTGGCTGCGGCGCCGGCCCGGCCGCCGGAGTGCCGGTTGTTGTGGGCGCGAAGGCCGTGACGTCAAGGCATGGCGGGGCCCGGTCCGGCCATCGGCATGCCGCGGCTCGCGCGCTCTCGCCATGCGGGCCGGTTTGAGGCATCTGTCGCTGGCGCGGCGTGGCCTGCGCGAGGGATGACGGGTCATCGGGTCAGTGGGGGAGCCGTGACGGGAATGCGGCGGTTCGAGGGCTACGAGGAGCGCTCCAGCGGGGAAGCCGATGGGCGGGTCGCTGGGGACGGCGGCCCGGCGCTGGCCGGCGCCACCGTCGCGCTCGGCAACTTCGACGGTGTCCACCGCGGTCACCAGGCGCTGATCGCCGCCGCCCGCGCCGCCCGGCCCGGGGCGCCGCTCGGCGTCGTGACGTTCGAGCCGCATCCGCGCGACGTCTTCCGCCCCGACGGCCCGCCCTTCCGGTTGACGACCGATGCGGCGCGGACGCGGCTGCTGGAGGGCCTCGGTGTCGAGCGGCTGGCGGTGATCCCGTTCACGCGGGGGCTTTCGGCCATGGCGCCGGCGCGCTTCGCCGGCGACGTGCTGGCGCGCGGGCTCGGCATCGCGCATGTCGCCGTCGGCGCCGATTTCCGCTTCGGGCGCGGGCGGACGGGCGATGCGGCGATCCTGCGCGCGCTCGGCCGCGTGCTGGGCTTCGGCGTGAGCGTGCTGGCGCTGGTCGGCGACGAGGAGGCGGCGGAGGGCGGCGAGCAGTTCTCCTCGACCGCCGCGCGCGCCGCGATCCGCGAGGGACGCCTGGCCGAAGCCGCGACGATCCTCGGCCGGTCGCACGCGGTCGAGGGCGTGGTCGTCAGGGGCGACCAGCGGGGGCGCCACCTCGGCTACCCTACCGCCAACCTCGCCTTCGACCGCCAGCTGGTCCCGGCCTATGGCGTCTATGCCGCGCGTGTCGCGGTGCTGGAGGGGCCGCATCGCGGCGTGCACGACGGCGTCGCCTCGATCGGCGAGCGGCCGACCTTCGGCACCAACGCGCCGAACTTCGAGGTGCACCTCTTCGACTTCGCCGGTGATCTCTACGGCGCGCCGATCAGCGTCGAGCTCGTGGCGTTCCTGCGCGGCGAGATCGCCTATGCCGGCGCCGAGGCGCTGATTGCCCAGATGGACCGCGACAGCGCCGAGGCGCGCCAGATCCTGGCCGGCGCCCACGGCCACTGACCCGGGCGCGGGCCCGACGCCGCTCCCGCGCCCTCCCGCGTCAGGATAGCCGCAGGGTGGTGACGATTCTCCGAACGCTGCGCCTCGGCGGACGCAACGGCGCCAAGGCCCGTTATCGGTCGGTTCAGCGACTCGGCCGTAACCTGACGCGGGAGGGTGCGGGAGCCACGAGCAAGATGCCTGAAGGTTCCCGCTTCGTCCGACCGGGCGGCGCAGGCCTCGCGTCAGTGCGCCGGGCTCACGCGGCCAGTGCGTCGTCGAGGAGGCGGGAGAACGGATCGACGCCCATGTTGCCACGGTGGATCTCGCCGTTGATGACGAAGGTGGGCGTCGAGTTGACGTCATGTTCCTCGGCGCCGGCCTGGTAGCGTTCGACCAGCGTGCGGGCGTAGTCCTCGTCCGAGAGGCAGGCGTCGAGCGCGTCCGGCGTGAGCCCCGCCAGCTGGCCGACGCGGCGGATCGCGGCGCCGATGTCCTGGGCGCCCAGCCACTCGTTCCGGGTTTTGAAGAACTGGTCGGCGATCGGGTAGAACGCCGCCTCGCCGCCGCAGCGCGAGACCATCGAGGCCCAGAGCCCGTAGCGCTGGAAGTAGACCTCGCGCATGATGAACTTGACCTTGCCGGTGTCGATGTAGTCGCGCTTGATCGTCGGGAAGGTTTCGCGGTGGAACGCCTCGCAGTGGCCGCAGGTGAAGGCGGCGTATTCGATCACCGTCACCGGCGCGTTCTCGTCGCCCAGCACGACATCGCCGAGCGCGCGCTCCGGCAGATCCTGCGCGAAGGCAGGGGTCGCGATGCCGGCCAGCGGCACGAGGGCGGCGGCGGCGATCAGCTCGCGGCGGGTGGTCGTCATGGCTCTCTCCTGTGTGTGCGGCAGCCGATACCGGCGCGTTGTCTCTCTGGCCGTCGTTTCCATGGCGCCCGGGCGCCGGCTCAGTCGCTGCGTGGTTCGCCGAGGACATAGGCCCCGAAGCTGGCCAGCGCATCCCTCAGCCCCGGATCCTCGATCCCGGCGGTCGCGCGCTCGGCCTCGGCCCTGGCGACGGGGCGCGGGGTGCGGCGTGCCGCGGGCTCGCCGCGGGTCGCACGCGGCGCGCCGGGGGCATGGGCGAACGGCGCGGCCGCTTCGGCCATGCCGCCGGCTGCGCCCATCGCCTGGGTGATCGCGATCCGCGTCACCGCGCCGTAGCCGTAATGCGCGTTGACACGCGACACGATCTCGTCGGCGCGGTACTCGATCTCGACGGCGGCCGGCCCCTCGGCGGCGACCACCAGCACGCGGGCGAGGTCCTTGCCGCGTCCGTGCTGGACGCGCAGCGGACGGCAGAGCGCCGCCAGCCGCTGCCCCACGATCTCGGCCCAGTGCAGCAGGACGGCCGGTTCGGCAAAGCCGTACTGCGCCGCCACTTCGCCCAGCGGGGTCTTCAACCCGTTGGCACCCGGGGCGAAACCCGCCTTGTAGGTGGGGCCCCGCCGCGTCGCCGCACGGGCGCGCAGCCGTTGCAGGCGGTCGAGTGCCGCGCCGCTGGCGACGGGCTTCGCCACCCCGCGCGCACCATCGCGCAGCGACAGCGCGTCGGCGACGATCTCGGCCGTGGACGCCTTGCCGGGGGCGCGCGCCGCGTCCTTCGGCGGACGCGCGGACGCGCGCGACCGGCCGGCAGCAGACCGCCCCTTGCCCTCACCGCGTGTCGGCCCCGCCAGCCTTGCCATGCCTCTCCCCGGCGCCCAGTCGCATCGACATCACCGTGGGGTGAGGATAGGGAGCCGCGCGCAGGGGGACAACGATGCGCGACCACCCGATCACGAACGTGACAGGCCCGGAACAGGCTGCGCCCGCCGTCGCGCCCCGGCTGCTTGCCTGGTACGACGTCCATGCCCGCGCGCTCCCCTGGCGGGTCGGCCCGGCCGAGCGGGCGCAGGGCGTGGCGCCGGATCCCTACCGTGTCTGGCTCTCGGAGGTGATGCTCCAGCAGACGACCGTGGCGACCGTGCGCCCGCGCTTCGACCGCTTTCTCGAGCGCTGGCCGACCGTGGCCGATCTCGCCGGCGCGCCGCGCGAGGCGGTGCTGGCCGAATGGGCGGGCCTTGGCTACTACGCGCGTGCCCGCAACCTGCATGCCTGCGCCGCCGAGGTGGCCGAGCGTCATGGCGGCCGCTTCCCCGACACCGAGGAGGGGCTGCGCGCCCTGCCCGGCATCGGCGCCTACACCGCCGCCGCCATCGCCGCGATCGCCTTCGACCGCCCCGCGACGGTGGTGGATGGCAATGTCGAGCGTGTCGCCGCCCGTCTCTTCGCCGAGACGATGCCGATGCCGAAGGCGAAGCCCCGCCTCGCCGCGCTCGCCGCGAGGCTGACGCCTGCCGCGCGCCCCGGGTGTTTTGCGCAGTCCATGATGGACCTCGGCGCCACTGTCTGCGTGCCGCGCAGGCCCGCCTGCACGATCTGCCCGCTGGTCGATCTCTGCCGCGGGCGGGCCGAGGGGATCGCCGAGAGCCTGCCCGCCAAGGCCCCGAAGCGCGCCAAGCCCACGCGCCAGGGCATCGCCTACGCCGCCTTCGACGCCGAGGGCCGGGTCGGCACGGTGCTGCGCCCCGACAAGGGCCTGCTCGCCGGGATGCGTGCGCTGCCGACCACAGACTGGGCCGAGGACACCCCCGCCCCCGCGCCCCCCGTCCGCGCCGCCTGGCGCGAAGCCGGCTCGGTCACCCATGTCTTCACCCATTTCCGCCTGGAACTCGTGGTGATGACGGTGCGTTTGCCCACCGTCACCGCGCCTGTGGCGCCTGCCGAGGCACGCGCGTCCATGCCCACGGTCTTTCGCAAGGCGCTGGACCGCGCGCTGGGGCACTGACCCGAGATATGGTCCCGTTCAGCGTTTGACCCCCAAGATGCGGGGCCCTGCGCTTGACAGTTGCCCCCCCAGAGGCGACCCTTGTCGCAAAGCCAGAAGAAAATGGGCGCGAGCGGTGCAGTTTACGAAACTCCGGCTGGAGGGCTTCAAGTCCTTCGTCGATCCGACCGAATTGGTGATCCGCCCCGGGCTGACGGGCATCGTCGGCCCGAACGGCTGCGGCAAGTCCAACCTGCTCGAGGCGATGCGCTGGGTGATGGGCGAGAGCCGGGCGCGCCAGATGCGCGGCGGCGGCATGGAGGACGTGATCTTCGCGGGCTGCGCCGCGCGTCCCGCCCGTGCCCGCGCCTCGGTCGCGCTGACCATCGACAACACCGCCGGCACCGGGCCGGAGCGCTGGCGCACCGAGACCGCGATCGAGATCGTCCGCCGCATCCAGCGCGACACCGGCAGCGACTATCGCGTCAACGGCAAGGCGGTGCGGGCGCGCGACGTCTCGATGATGCTGGCCGATGCGGCGACCGGCGCCAGCAGCCCCGCGCTGGTGCGCCAGGGCCAGATCGCCGAGCTGATCGAGGCCAAGCCGCAGGCGCGCCGGCGTATCCTTGAGGACGCCGCCGGCATCTCGGGCCTGCACGAGCGGCGCAAGGAGAGCCTGCAGCGCCTCAAGGCCGCCGAGGGCAATCTCGAGCGGCTGGACGAGCT
>JBCBPG010000259.1:0-6276 GCA_039820865.1 Pseudomonadota bacterium | reverse complement strand
CTGGAGGCGCACGACCTCGCCATGGATCCAGTCGAAGCCGGGGGTCTCGCCATGTTCGAGCCCGCGGGTGGCCATGAGCTGCATGCCGACGCAGATGCCGAGGAAGGGGTGGCCGGCGGCGGTGCGGGCCTGGACCGCCTCGGCCATGCCGTCGACGGCCATCAGGCCGGCGCGGCAGTCGGCGAAGGCGCCGACGCCGGGCAGGACGACGCGGTCCGCGCGGGCGACCGTCTCGGGGTCGCCGGTGACGGTGACGGGCCCGCCCTGCCCGGTCTCGGCGGCCATGCGCTCGAAGGCCTTGGCGGCCGAGCGCAGGTTGCCCGAGCCGTAGTCGACGATGACGGTGGTCATGCGTAACGGGCGGGCAGCACGGCCCGTCCCTGGCGGTACTGCTCCTCGGCGCCCTCCTCGCTGCGCGCCTCGGCGATGCCGACCTCCTCCCAGCCGCGCAGGCGCAGTTCCGCGCGCTCGATGGTCGAGCCCTCGAGGAAGACGAGGATGAGGATGGCGACGTAGACCGTGCTGGTGGCCAGCGGCGCGAAGACGGCGGCGGCGATGATGGCGGCGACCATCAGGATCGCGGTGATCCAGAGGCCGCGCCAGACCGCCCAGACGGGCGGCAGGATCGCCAGCGCGTGGCGGGCGTCGCCGATGATGCGCAGGCGATCCTCGCGCCCGCCCAGCGTGTGGATGGTGTAGAGCGTCGTCTCCATCAGAGCGCCTCCTTGGTCGACGGCAGGGCGCCTTCGCGGCGGGGATCGGCCTCGGCCGCCTCGCGCAGCGCCCGGGCGAGCGCCTTGAAGCAGGCCTCGGCGATGTGGTGGCTGTTGGCGCCGGCGAGGCAAGTGACGTGCAGCGTCATCCGGGCATTCATCGCGAGCGCGGTGAAGAACTCGCGTACGAGCTCGGTGTCGAAGGTCCCGATCTTCTCCGCGGTGAAGGTCACGTCCCAGACCAGGAACGGCCGGCCGGAGAGGTCGATGGCGGCGCGCACCAGCGCCTCGTCCATCGGCGCATAGGCGGTGCCGTAGCGGCGGATGCCCCGCTTGTCGCCCAGCGCGGCGTCGAGCGCCTGGCCGAGGACGATGCCGGTATCCTCGGTCGTGTGGTGGTCGTCGATATGGCGGTCGCCCGTGGCGCGCACGGTCAGGTCGATCAGCCCGTGGCGCGCCACCTGGTCCAGCATGTGGTCGAGAAAGCCCACGCCGGTGGCGCAGTCCGCCTGCCCGGTACCGTCGAGGTCGAGGCGCACCTGAACCTCGGTCTCAGCGGTCTTCCGGCTCCGGTCAGCCTGTCGCATGTCCCCTCCACGATCTCGCCACGCCGCTATACGAGGTTGAACGACGGTCCGCCAGTTGCAGGTATCGGGGGCCGCGCGTGGGTGCGGGACGAATGCAGGCTGACGGGAGCGAGCCATGCGGGAAGGCGGGCCTGGCTGGCACGGCACCACTATCGTGGGCGTGCTGAAGGACGGCAGGGTGGCGCTGGCCGGCGACGGGCAGGTGAGCGCCAACCAGACGATCATGAAGGGCAACGCGCGCAAGGTGCGCCGGCTGACGCCGGGCGGGCACACGGTGCTGACGGGCTTTGCCGGCGCGACGGCGGATGCCTTCACGCTGCTCGAGAAGCTGGAGGCCAAGCTGGAGCAGTCGCCCGGGCAGCTGCTGCGCGCGGCGGTCGAGCTGGCCAAGGAATGGCGTACCGACAAGATGCTGCGAAACCTCGAGGCGATGATGATCGTATCGGATGGCAGGCAGCTGCTGGTGGTGACCGGTGCGGGCGACGTGCTGGAGCCCGAGGGCGGCGTGGCGGCGATCGGTTCCGGGGGGAACTACGCGCTGGCCGCGGCCCGGGCGCTGGCCGACGGGGACATGGATGCCGAGGCGATCGCCCGGCGTGCGCTGGAGATCGCGGCCGGCATCTGCGTCTACACCAACGGTCAGGCGACCGTGGAGGTGATGGGCGGGGAGGTGATGGGGGAATGAGGGGCGCATGACGGACCAGACGATGGAGGTGCGCGCCTACCCGGTGCCGGGCGGCGCGCTGGGCGCGATGCTGGAGCGCATGCTCGGCAAGCGGCTCTGGTGGTCGACCGAGCTGGCCAAGGCCGACCCGATCTACGAGCCCAAGCGCAACAAGAAGAAGGAGGTCGGGTGGGTGAACCTGATCTTCTTCGGCTGGATCGGCTACACGGCGCTGACCTTCCTGATCACCGGCTGGGGGGTGGGGCGCACGCCCGCGCCGATCCCCTACATGCTGGTCGCGGGCGTCGTGACATGGATCCTGGCCGAGTGGCTGGTGCGCCGGCGCAAGATGATCTGGCCGGGCTCGATGCTGGGGCTGCTCGGCCCCGTCTCCTTCGCCATCGCCCTGTCGCTGTCCACGCCCGAATTCCGGGCGCTGCCGGGGCTGCAATACATCTGCCTGATCTATTCGGCGACGACGGTGGGGATGCTGATCTATGCGTGGCGGTTCCGGCTGGCCGGGCTGATCTCGCCCATCGTGACCTTCTCGGTCATCTCGCTGTTTCTCTACTTCAAGGGCCACAAGCCGGAGAACTGGGCGCAGATCGAGGGGTTCTCACCCCGCGGCTTCCTGGCGGCCTTCATCGACAACCCGATGAACATCGTCTTCTTCGGCGGGCTGGCGGCGCTGGGCATGATCAAGGCGCGCCAGCTCGACCTCTTCGGCGACTGGTTCGCGCTGCAGGCGGCGCGGCCGCTCCACATCATCTGCTCGGCCATCGTGGCGCTGATCATCGGGCGCTGGGCCGAGGCGCTGCCGATGGGGATCGACCTCGTCGCGCTGCTGGTGCTGTTCGCGGCCGGGTTCCTCTGGGCGCTGAGGATCGACCGGATGCCGGTGATGGTGGCGATCTGGCTGGCGATGGCGCGCCCGCTGGTCGACAGCTGGACGGGGCTGATGGGCATCCAGCTCACGGTCTTCGAGCTCGCCTGGGCGATCACCGCGGTCGTGGGCTTCGGCATGGTGGTCTGGGGGCACACGCGCCAGCGCTACTTCGTGCCGTCCGGCTGGGTCATGCAGCCGCGCCACATCCAGCGCAACTGGCCCAAGCGCCAGATCTGGCCCATGCCGAAGGACCTGTCGAGCATCTGAGGCCGGGCCGGCGGTGCGTTTCACGCACCCTGCGCGCAGCGCTGCCGGATCCACGCAGGGTGCGTGGAACGCACCGCCGGGGGGCGTCGTCTGGCGCCCTTCCCACCCGCGTCACGGCGGCCTAGGTACGGCGGATGCAGGACGGGAGCAGAGCCTTGAGCGAGACCGAGAGCCGGCGTGCAGAGAGCGCGCTCACCCCGCGCGAGATCGTGTCGGAGCTGGACCGGTTCATCATCGGACAGCGCAAGGCCAAGCGGGCGGTCGCGATTGCGCTGCGCAACCGCTGGCGGCGCCAGCAGCTCGAGCAGGGGCTGCGCGAGGAGGTCAGCCCCAAGAACATCCTGATGATCGGGCCCACCGGCGTCGGCAAGACCGAGATCTCGCGCCGGCTGGCCAAGCTGGCGCGGGCGCCCTTCCTCAAGGTCGAGGCGACCAAGTTCACCGAGGTCGGCTATGTCGGCCGCGACGTCGAGAGCATCGTGCGCGATCTGGTCGAGGCCGCGATGGTCATGGCGCGCGAGGAGAAGCGCGAGGAGGTCAAGGCGGCCGCGCAGAAATCGGCCGAGGACCGGGTGCTGATCGCGTTGGTCGGCGAGCATGCCTCGGAGACGACGCGCGACAGTTTCCGGCGCAAGCTGCGCGACGGGAGGCTGGACGACACCGAGATCGAGCTGGACGTGGCCGATACCGCCTCGCCCTTCCCGATGATGGACCTGCCGGGGATGGGCCAGCAGGGGGGCATGGTGAACCTCTCGGACCTGTTCGGGAAGGCCTTCGCCGGGCGGACCAGGCGGCGGCGGATGACCGTGGCGGCCAGCTTCGAGGTGCTGGTGGCCGAGGAGGCGGACAAGCTGATCGACCAGGACCAGATCCAGCGCGAGGCGGTGGCGATGGTCGAGCAGTCGGGCATCGTCTTCATCGACGAGATCGACAAGGTGGCCGCGGGCTCGGGCCGCCAGGGCGCCGATGTCAGCCGCGAGGGCGTGCAGCGCGATCTCCTGCCGCTGATCGAGGGCACGACGGTCTCGACCAAGTACGGTCCCGTCAAGACGGACCATGTGCTCTTCATCGCCTCGGGCGCCTTCTCGGTGGCCAAGCCCTCGGACCTCTTGCCGGAGCTGCAGGGGCGGCTGCCGATCCGGGTCGAGCTGGGCGCGCTGACCGAGGCGGACTTCCGCGCGATCCTGACCGACACGGACTTTGCGCTGACGCGGCAGTATGCGGCGCTGATGGCGGCCGAGGGCGTGACGCTGGACTTTGCCGAGGACGGGGTGGCGGCGCTGGCGCGGATCGCGGCCGAGGTGAATGCCGAGATCGAGAATATCGGCGCGCGGCGGCTGCACACGGTGATGGAGCGGGTGCTGGAGGAGCTGTCCTTCACCGCGCCCGACCGCGCGGGCGAGACGGTGACGGTCGACGCCGCGATGGTCGAGACCCAGCTCGAGGGGCTCGGCCAGGGGACCGATCTGCGCCGCTACGTGCTGTGACGCCCCGGGGCGCCGGCGCGCCGGCTCAGTTCGTCACCGGGGCGCCGCCGGTGTCGGCCGCCGGCTCGGCCGGCTTGTCCCAGGGCGCGCTGTCGCCGATGGTCCTGCCCACCGCGGCATCGACCGAGGTGTAGAAGGTGAAGACCTGGGTGACGCGGGCCATCTCGAACACCCGGTAGACCGGGCTCTTCAGCCCCGCGAGCACGATCCGCACCGACCAGCCGAGCCGCTTGCGCAGGCCCATGATCGCGCCGAGCCCGGAGCTGTCGATGAACTCGACAGTGCTGAGGTCGAGGACCACGGTGCGCCGGCTCAGCGTCGCGCGTTCGAAAACCAGGTCGCGGAAGCGGTTCGCGATGGTGTGGTCGATCCGCGTCATGTTCGGCTGCACCACGATGCAGTCGCCATGCTCGAAGGTTTGAATGTTCATCTCGCGCCCCTGCAGCTCCGACGCGGCAGAGTGGCGTGAAAACCTCAACGAAATGCTTCGCGCGGCCGGTTTCAGCCGGCCTCGGCGGCGATCTGCAGCAGATACTGCCCGTAGCCGTTCTTCTTGAGCGCCTCGCCCTGGGCGCGCAGGCTGTCGCGCGAGATCCAGCCGGCGCGGAAGGCGATCTCCTCGGGCACGGCGATGCGCTGGGACTGCACCTCCTCGGTCACCTGCATGAAGGCGGTGGCCTTGGCGAGCGAGGCATGGGTGCCGGTGTCGAACCAGGTATAGCCGCGCCCGAGCGTTTCGACATGCAGCCGGCCGGCGGCGAGGAAGGCGGCATTGACGTCGGTGATCTCGAGCTCGCCGCGGTCCGAGGGCTTGATCCCGGCGGCGATGTCGAGGACGGCGTTGTCGTAGACATAGAGCCCGGTCACCGCCCAGGTCGATTGCGGCACCTCGGGCTTTTCATCGATCGAGACGGCGCGGCCCTGGTCGTCGAAGGCGACGACGCCGAAGCGTTCGGGATCGCGGACCTGGTAGCCGAAGATCGTGGCGCCCTCGCCGGTCTCGGCGCGGGTGACGGCGCTGCGGAGCTTCTCGGTCAGGCCGTGGCCGTAGAAGATGTTGTCGCCGAGGACGAGGGTGGCGCAGTCGGTGCCCACGAAGTCGCGGCCGATCAGGAAGGCCTGGGCGAGGCCGTCGGGGCTCGGCTGTTCGGCATAGGTGACGTCGAGGCCCCACTGCGCGCCGTTGCCGATCAGCGTCTCGAACGCCTCCGCGTCGCGGGGGGTGGTGATGATCAGGATCTCGCGGATACCGCCCAGCATGAGGGTGGTGAGCGGGTAGTAGATCATCGGCTTGTCGAAGACCGGCAGGAGCTGTTTGGACACGGCCTTGGTCATCGGCCAGAGGCGGGTGCCGGAGCCGCCGGCGAGGATGATGCCCTTCACGAGCTCGCCCCCTGTTCGGCCATCCAGGCGGGGAGGAATTCCTCGAGCATCGCGTCGAGGCCGGCCGACCAGTCGGGCATCGCGATGCCGTGGACGCGGGCGAGCCTGGCGTTGTCGAGCCTCGAATAGGCGGGGCGTCTGGCCGGCGTCGGGAACTCGGCGGTGGTGATGGCGTCGACGGGGGGCTGGTTGCCGGTCGTGGGCGCCGTGCGGGCCATGATCTCGCGGGCGAAGCCGCACCAGGTGACCTCGCCCGCGCCGGTGCAGTGGAAGAGGCCGTAGCCCTCCG
>JBCBPG010000258.1:0-6279 GCA_039820865.1 Pseudomonadota bacterium | reverse complement strand
GCCGCGATCTCGGGCCCCATCCGCCGCGCCATGTCGGCCTGATCGATGGGCGTCGGGCCCAGGGTGGGCGGCGCATCGCGCGACAGGATCGCCTCCTGCACCCGCGCCATCGTCAGGCTGGCGACGCCCACCTGCTGGCCATGCAGCGTGCCGGGGTGACGCTCGCGCGCGAAGCAGTCGATGTAATGCGAGATCTGGTGCTCGCCCATCGAGCCGTGGTTCGAGACCTTGGTCAGCGCCACGCCCAGCCCCGAGAGCACCAGCGAGCGGATCAGGTAGCCGATGGCCGCGACCTCGCCCCGCCCGACCGCGGCCGCGCGCGCCGTCATCTCGGCATCGTTGTCGGCGGCGATGAGGTACGGCTCCTCCATGAAGAAGCTGCCGTTGAGGCGGTGCGACATCCACCAGTCGATCCGCGCGACCGAGGAACAGAGACAGTCGCCGAAGCCCGCGGCCGCCATCCGCGGCGGCGCGGCGGCGATGACGCCAAGGTCGAACCAGGCGGCGACGGGCGCATGGGCGGGCAGCGAGACCTTGAGCCCCGAGGGCAGCGTCATCGAGGCGGTCGAGGAGGTATAGCCGTCCATCGAGGCCGCTGTGGCGAAGACCGAGCAGCTGCGCCCGTCCCTCGCCGTCACGAACTTGCAGAGATCGTTGATCGTGCCCGAGCCGACGGCGATCACATGCGCCGCGCCCTCCAGCCGGCCGGCCAGCGCCTCGGCGGCCGCGATCTCGGCATGGGGATGGCCGGCGAGGACGACCTCGCGGACGTCGCGCCCCGCCAGCGCCCGGGCGACCCGCGCGCCCATCGCGTCCCAGGTATCGCCGTCGGCGACCACCGCGACCGCCCCCTCGATGCCGAGGCGCGCGACGAGATCGGCCTCGGCACCGTCGAGGCTCTCCTCGATCACGATGGTCCGCGTGGCCGGCTGCGGCGAGGGCGCGCCGCTGCGTGGGCTCGTCCAGCGGCCCTCGACGATATCGTCGATCAGCGCCGTCCATCCGCCCTCCGGCGCGGCGCTTTCGCGTTCTGTCGCGGGCTCGGTGAGACTGGACATTTCCTGCTCCCTGCGGCCGCGCACAGGTTTCCATCTTGCGCAGAATTGTCAATGACAGTTTTCGCCAGCCCTTGACATCGGTCACCGGGGCGCGAGGCTGGGGGCGATGGACGACGCGGGCGATCCCAGGGACGACGACCAGGCGCCGCGGCTGCCGCCGGCGGGCGTGGCGGGGGATGCCATGCTCTGGGCGGCCTGGCTCTACTACGGCGAGGCGCTGACCCAGAACGAGGTCGCCGCGGCGCTCGGCGTCTCGCGCACCTCGGTCGCCAACTATCTGGCCGAGGCGCGCAGGCGCGGGCTGGTTACCATCGACCTCGACCCCGACCTGCTGGCGCAGCTCGACCTCGGCCGCCGGCTGGCCGCGCGCCATGGTCTGGCGGGCGTGCATGTCGCGCCGGCGATCGAGGGCGAGGGCGAAGAGAGCGCCGCCGCGCTGCGTGGCCGGCTGGGTCGCGCCGCGGCGCATGTCGTGGGCGCCTGGCTCTCCGACGGCAACGTGATCGGCGTCGCCTGGGGGCGCACGATGCTGGAGATGGCGCATGCCCTGCCCCGGCGCGAGCTGGGCCGCGTCGAGGTCGTCCAGCTCTCGGGCAGTTCGCTCGGCGATGCGGTCACCTCGCCCGAGGCCTGCACCGTGCTGATCGCCGGCCGCCTCGGCGCACGCTCGCGCAACTTCCACGCCCCCGCCGTCGTCTCCAGCCGCGACCTCTGCGACGCGCTGCTGGCCGAACCGGCGCTCGAGCGGCATTTCGCGCGGCTGCGCGCCTGCGACATCGCGGTGCTGGGGATCGGCGAGCTGGGGCCCGGGACCACCTGGTCCGACACCGATTTCCTGCCCTCCTCGGTCGTCGATGCCTATCTCGCGGCCGGCAGCGCGGGCGTCGTGCTCGGCCGCTTCATCGATGCCGAGGGGCGCGAGGTGCAGGGCCCGCTCACCGGCCGCCAGATCGGCATGGCGCTCGACGCGCTGGCCGCCCTGCCCGTGCGCATCGGCGTGGCCGGCGGCGCGGCCAAGGTCGCGGCGATCCGCGCGACGCTCAAGGGCGGCTATCTCACCCACCTGGTCACCGACCGCACGACCGCCGAGACCCTGATGAAGGAGGCCCCATGACCGCCGATCTCGTCATCGGCGTGGACAGCTCCACGCAGTCGACCAAGGCCGTGGCCTGGACCCGCGAGGGCGAGGACATCGCCGAGGGCCGCGCGCCCATCGCCATGGACATGCCCCGACCCGGCTGGGTCGAGCAGGACCCGGCCGACTGGTGGGCCTCGACCTGCACGGCGCTGCGCGAGCTGACCGGCCAGGTCGATCCCGCCCGCATCGCGGGCCTGGCGGTCTCGAACCAGCGCGAGACGATCGGGTTCCTCGACGCCGATCTCGTGGCGACGCGGCCGGGCATGGTCTGGCTGGACGAACGGGCGCTGGAGGAGATCCCGCGGCTGGCCGAGGCGCTGGGCGCCGAGCGGCTGCACGCGATCTCGGGCAAGCCGCCGGATCTCACGCCCGTGATCTACCGCCTCGCCTGGCTCCGCCGCCACGACCCGGCGGCGCTCGACGCCGTGGCGCGGATCCTCGACGTGCATGGGTTCCTGACGGGCAAGCTGACCGGCGCGCCGACGGCGAGCTGGACCAGCGCCGATCCCTCCGGCGTCTTCGACATCGAGGCCAAGGCCTGGTCCGAGCCGCTGCTCGCCCATCTCGGCCTCGATGCCGGCCGCTTCGCCCCCGTCGTGCCCCCCGGCGCGCCCATCGGCACCGTCACCGGGGCCGCCGCCGCGGCCACCGGCCTCGCCCCCGGCACGCCGGTCTTCGCGGCGGGCGGCGACGGGCAGTGCGCGGGGCTCGGCGTCAACGCGGTGCGCCCGGGGATCGTCTACCTCAACCTCGGCACCGCGATCATCACCGGCGCGCATTCCGACACGCCGCGGATCGACCGCGCCTGGCGCACGATGATCTCGCCCACGGGCCGGGGCTATTTCCTCGAGGGCTGCCAGCGCGCCGGCACCTTCTTCGTCGACTGGATCGTCGACCGGTTCGCCGGCGGGCGCGGCGACGGGTCGGTCTATGCGCGGCTGGAGGCCGAGGCCGCCGCCCTCCCCCTGGGCGCCGAGGGCGTCACCGTCTGCCCCTATCTCTCGGGCGTCATGAACCCGCACTGGGACCCGGGTGCGCGCGCCTCGATCGAGGGGCTGGCGCCGGGCCACGGGCTCGGCCACCTGTACCGCGCCGCGCTGGAGGCGCTGGCGCTGGAGAGCGCGCGCGCCGTCCACGCGATGCAGGCCCAGGGGCTGGCGCCCGGGCGCATCCTCGCCGTCGGCGGGGGCGCGCAGAGCGCGCTCTGGGTCTCGATGTTCGCCGATGCGACCGGCCTGCCGGTGACGCTCAGCGCCAGCCGCGAGGCCTCGGCGCTGGGGGCGGGCATGGTTGCGGCGGTGGGCGCCGGCTGGTTCGGCGACATCGACACGGCCGCGACCGCGATGAGCCGCGATAGTGACACGCGCCAGCCCGACCCGGCCGCCCGCCCCGCCTGGGACGCGCTGGCGAGCCGCCAGGCCGCCACCTATCGTCCCTCGACGCGCTGAGAGGGGGCCGGCGGCGACCCGCCGGACCCGCTCGCTCTACGTCGCCAGCGGTCCCCGGACGGAGACCCAGTCGTTGTCCCTGGCGGGGATTTGGCAGGGGATGCACGCGGCCTCGCCGTCCCCGGTTACCGTCGCGCCCGGACTGTCCGCGGTGAAGCAGCCCCAACCCCGGCCCTGACCCTGGGACGGGTAGCAGGCGATGCCGGTCGTCATCTCCTGCGTGCCGGCGCCCCGCAGTTCCGCGACCAGCACCGCGCCGTCGCGAACGCGCGCATCACGTCACTCCGGCTTCGAGGCGCGCAGCACGGGGTAGTACTGCGTGAACACGAAGTCGGTCTCGGCGTTCGCCTCGTGGCAGGCGTTGCAGCTCTCGGTCGGGAAGGCGGTGGCGGTCGCGTTGTAGGGCGGCGCCATGTGGCCAAAGCTGAAATAGGCCCAGTTGCCCGGCTCGTCGGCAAAGCGCCCGGCGTCGCGGACCTTGAGCTCGAGGCCCGAGAACTCGCCCTGGAAGTAGCCCTGGCCCGAGCTCTCGAAGCAGGCGCCGGTCGCCTCGTCGCAGGCCTCGCCCGCGCGGATCAGCGTCAGCTCCTTGGCGAACTGCGTGCCGTCGGCCCATTCGCCCGTCGCCTGCCAGTGCGCGAAGGCCGAGGGCTCGATGTAGACGTTGTGGTACTCCGGGAACGGCGCCTTGCCGTCGTTGAGCGCGTTCGGCGTCAGCGGCGCGCCGACGAAGACCCACTGCCGCCAGTTCTCCGGCGCATTGACCGAACCGTCGGCGTTGAAGCTGGCGCGGTTGATGTCCTGCGCGAGGGCCGGCGCGGCCATGGCGAGCACCGCCATCAAGATCAGCGCATTACGAGGGGTCTTCATTTTTATGCCTCCTTACCGACGCGACTTTCTTTGTCGCATCTCTCGATACGCGCGACTGCCGGCCAGGGGACAATTGAAAGCTTCTATGGAATCGATCTTCGACGAAAACTCTTGCTATTCATGGATTGCCTGTCGTTCGGGAAGGCGTCTTCATGGGCCGGCAGCACGGCCGGTCAGAGGGCAGGATGGTCAGCCTGGGCGACAGGATCGCGGAGATCGTCGAGCGCAACCGCGCCGTCTTCGACCCGCACGAGACGCGTATGGCGGCCTTGGTCGACACCATCGGCCAGGTGGCGCACCGCCCGCAGCCGGGTGACGAGGCGCCGGATTTCGCCCTGCCGACCGCGGGGGGCAAGCTCGCCCGGATGGCCGATCTCGCCGGGCCCCGCGGGCTGGTCCTGCTGTTCATCCGCGGGCTCTGGTGCCCCTACTGCAACGCCCAGATGGTCGCGTTCGAGGAGCGCGCCGACGGGTTCGCCGAGGCCGGCCTCGCGGTCGCGGTCGTCACGCCCGAGATCGGCGGGCGGGCGGCCAGGACCAAGGCGCTGCTGGGGCTGTCCGCCGAGGTGCTCTGCGACGTCGACGAGGGCATGGCGCTCAGCTACGGCTGCCTGCTGCCCCTGCCGCGGGAGGAGCGCGTCTTCCTGCGGGCGGTGGGCTACGATCTCGCGGCGCTCTACGGCAACGAGGGCTGGTTCATGCCGATGGCCAGCACCTTCGTGATCGGGACGGACGGGCGCGTGGCCGCGGTCCTGGGCGGCGCCGACCAGCGCCGGCGCCCCGATCCCGACGCGGTGCTTCAGGCGGCGGGCCAGCGGCCTTCCGGCTCGTAGGACTGCGCCCTGAGAAGCCGCGAGAGCGCGAGCGCCGCGATCGAGGACGGGCGCCCCCGCATCTCGGCCACACCGACCGTCCGGGTCAGCAGCGGCGCGGCCAGCGGGCGGCACGCGAGCCCCTCGATCAGCGGCTCGTACCGGCCCGCCAGCGCGAGGCCGAGCCCCGAGAGCACCAGCACCTGCGCCTCGGTCGGCCGGCTGGCCCGGTGCTGGACGGCCCATCCGCCCAGCGCGGCCGAGATGGCGGCGACGAAATCGCCATGGACGCGCGAAGCCGTCAGGTCGATCCAGTGTCGATCCGGCAGGTCATCGAGCGACAGCCGGTCCCGCGCCGCGAGGGGATCGCTCTCCGGCATGAGGATCTGCATCTCCTCGGTATAGAGCGGGGCAAAGCGCATCCGCGCCTCGACCACCACGGCGGCGTCGAGGATCGCCATGTCCAGGTCACCGGCTGCCAGACGCTCGGCCAGAAGCGCATCGGACCCGCTCTCGAAGCGGAGTTCGAGCCCCTGCGCCGCGCCGCGCACCTCGCGGATCGGACAGAGCAGGCGCTGCTTGTCGAGCGCATCCGAGACGCCGAGCGCCAGGGGAATGCGCTCGCCCCTGTTCAGGTCCCCGGCCACGATCCGTGCCGCCCGGCTCGCCTCGTAGACCTGCTCGAGGAAGGGCAGGATCATCTGGCCGAGATGGGTGAGGTGCGTCCGGCTCCGGTCGCGATGGAGCAGCGGCCCGCCCAGCTCCTCTTCCAGCTTCTTGATCGAGAGCGTGAGCGTCGGCTGCGTGACGTTGCACATCTCGGCCGCCCGCGTGAAATTGAGCGTCTCGCTCAGCGCGAGGAAGTAGCGGATCTGCCGAAGTTCCATGCCGTCTTCCGGGGGCGCTGCCACCGGCCTTCTGTCTGGCGCTGCAGGGCGCGGACGTGGTGCGCT
>JBCBPG010000257.1:0-6293 GCA_039820865.1 Pseudomonadota bacterium | reverse complement strand
TCCGCGGGGCGGGCGCTGGCACCTCGTCGTCCATGCCTTCGCCGGGCAGAACGCCGACCAGACGCTGGGGCTGCTCCTCTCCAAACGCATGGAGGAGGCGGGCCTCGACCCGCTCGGCTTCGTCTCGAACGACTATGCCGTCATGCTCTGGGGCCTCAAGCCGATCCCCGACCCGGCCGCGCTCCTCTCGGCCGAGGGGCTGCTCTCGGGCGCCGAGGCCTGGCTTGAGGGCAACAACCTGATGAAGCGCACCTTTCGCGCGGTCGCCATCGTCTCGGGCCTGATCGAGCGGACGACGCCCGGGCGACGCAAGACCGGACGCCAGGCGACCTTCTCGTCCGACATTCTCTACGACACGCTGGTCAAGTACGATCCGGACCACCTGCTGCTGGCGATCACCCGGCGCGAGGCGATGCGCGGGCTGGTCGACTTCGGCCGGGTCGAGGAGCTGCTCGCCCGCGCCGGCGGGCGCATCGACGTGGTCGAGGCGACGCGCTGCACCCCGCTGGCGACGCCGCTGCTCCTCGAGATGGGCCGCGTGCCGATCAAGGGCGGCGGCGCCGAGGAGACGCTGCTGGCCGAGGAGGCCGCCATGCTCGAGGCCATAGACCGGGGCGCCGGCGCCTCCTGACCCCCCTCACCGCGGCGCGAAATAGTTACGGCTTGAGTGCGACGGAAACCGCCAGCCCCGCGTTCACCAGATCGTCAGTACGCAACAAGACGTCCGGAGCACAGGCAGGAGATCCACCCATGCGCATCGCCGTCCGTTCCCCCTGGCGCGGCACGCTGGCCGCCACGCTGTTCTGCTCCGGCATGGTCGGCGGTCTCGTCGCCTATGCCTGCGCCCACGACCTGCGCTTTGCCGTCGACCAGCCCGAGGCAGAGCGCGTGGCCGAGGATATCGGCGCCTCCAGGCCCGGCGCCCCGCGCGGCTGACGCCAGGCGCCGTCGGAAAGCCGCCGGCCCGCCGCGGAGGGCCGGACGCTCACGCCTGCGGATGTCAGACCCGCTGGCGCGCCGCAGCGCCGAGGGCGAGGACCGCGCTGGCGAGCAGCAGCAGCGCCGGCGGCACCGGGATGCGCGCGATATCGGCCGTCGTCTCGAAAGCCAGCACCGCCTGGGCGACGTTGCGCTCGGCATAGAACAGCTTGAACCGCGTCGTCTCGCCCGACATCAGGCCGAGCGCGGCGAGCAGCCCGGCACTGAACGTCACCGTTCCATCCACCTCTCCATGCGCGCCCCCGAGATCGAGGACGAGCTGGTTGTCCACGAACAGCCAGAGGTCGTCGTCGCTGCTCGCCGTGAAGGTGTCGCCCTCGTCGATGGTGATGAAGCCCTCGACCTCGACGGTGAAGTAGAAGTTGCTCGAGACGCCCAGGAACTCCTGATCGTCCGCCTGCAGCCGGCCGTTGATCGGGAAGAAGGTGTCGTCGGCGAAGCTGGTGACGCCGCCGCCTTCCTGCAGCAGCAACGCGATCGTGTCGCTCAGGTTCACGCCCGGAACGTCGCGGTACCACTGCGCAAGGTTCCCGGGCGTCGAGAAGCTGCGCGGCGCGCTCCCGGCGTCGAAGGCCGCGGCGGGCTTGCGGTCGCTGTCCAGCCGCGCCTCCACGGCCCCGGGGGTCAAGCCGAACCCTTCGAAGGGACGCGTGGGGGCGAAATCGGGATGGACGGCGGTGAAGTCGCGGATCGTGGCAGGCAGCGCGACGGCGGCAGCGGCCGCGCCGACGCCGACCGTTGCCCCCAGCGTTGCCACCAGCGTTGCCGCCATCGGGGCGGCGAGCAGGGGGAGATGTCCGGCGGCGAGGAGAGTGCGCATGAGGGATCCCCTTCTGGCTGTGCAGCGCACAACGATGGCGGGAATCATGCGACAGCTTGAAGACTCACGGCCGTGGCAGGCCGCCACAGGGGCGGCGGGCTTCAGAGCTGGTCGGCGATCTCGGCGATGGCGGCGTCGACCGTCCCGGTCTGCTCCCAGAACGGCATGTGGCCGGCGCCGGGGATGAGGCGCAGATCGGCGCCCAGGGCCTCGGCGGTCTCGCGGGCCTGGGGCTCGAAGCAGACGCGCTCGGCCCCGCCCTGCAGGACCAGTGCCGGCAGGCCGGCCTCGCGGTGGCGGGCAAAGTCGGCGCGCCAGTCCTCGTCGCGGAGCCGCGCGGCGCGGCGCATCGCGGGTGGGCAGGCCATCATCAGCGCGACATGCCAGGCGAGGTCGCGCTTGGAGAGCGGCGCGGCGGTCATCGCGCGGGCGAAGGCGATGGCGGCGGCGATCTGGGCGGCGGGGTCGTCGTCCATCATCCCCGCCGCGCGGACGTCCGGCTTGCGCCGGGCCATCATCGCCGGATCCGCCGCCGCGCCGATGCGCGCCACGCTGCCGATCGTGACGATGCCGCCGAAGACGGGGCCGAGATGGCGGAGCATATCGCCGATGATCCAGCCCCCCATCGACCAGCCCACGGCCAGCGGTCGGCCCAGATCCAGCGCCGCAATCACCGCCGCGATGTCCTCGGCCCAGACCGCGCTGTCGGTCGCCGCCGGGTCCGCCGGGCGATCCGACGCGCCATGGCCGCGCAGATCAGGCGCGACGAGCCGGAAGCGTCCCGCAAGCGGGCCGCTGAACTGTCTGTCGAAGGAGAGTGAAGACTGCGACCAGCCGTGCAGGAACAGGATCGCCGGGGCATCGGCCGGGCCCGCCTCGCGCACCGCAAGGGTCAGCCCGCCCGCCTCGACCGCGTGGCGCCGGGGGGCGGTCGCGCCGGTCAGCGCCGCGTCCAGAGGGTGCCGCCGCAGAACAGGCCGCCCGCGACGCAGCCCCGCACCTCCAGCCCCTCTTCGGTCAGCTTGAGCTTGGAGTTGTAGCGGTCGCCCCGGCCCGGGCGGATGATCTCGCCCCCACCCCAGCGGCCATCGCCCTGAAAACGCATCCCCTCCAGGATCGGGTCGCCCAGGATCTCGGCCCTGGCGCCGCCATGGGTGCCGATCACCGTGCCGCAGCGCGCCTCGGCATCGGCCGGACAGGGTGCGATCCGGACGCTGACATAGGAGCCGTTGTCCCTGGGCGCGGTCTGCCAGACGCCATCGATCGACTCGGGCCCGGACGCAGCGGCGAAGGCGCTGCCGGCGACGAGGACTGCGGCGGCCGTGACCGCGCTGACGCGGCGAAGACGCAGATGGGGGCGTGCTATCATGACGGACTCTTCGGCGCGTCGGCTGTGAAAGGACGATAGTGTGTTTCGCCTCAGCGATATACGGGTTTGAAATGGCGTTGCGAGAGGCGGACGGAAAACTCACGCAGGCGTGACTCTGCCGCTACAGCACGATGCCGTGATGCCTCACTTTGGGAGCCCACCTGCTTCGTACGTGCGAAATTGGATATCGAGGTTGTGACAAAAGTCACATTAACCTCCAGGCAAGACGCCCATCCTTCCCCCAGTAGTAATCCGGTTCCGGGGGACAGCGTGCGGCACATGACGACTGGTTTCCGCGTCGCCTGGGTGCCCGACCCGGAGAGCGCGCTCGGCGACATCGCCCTGCAGGTCTTCGGGCCGGATGCGCTGCGGTTCGGGCCCATCGGCAGCGATCGCCACCGTGACATGCGCCCGGCCGGTCTCGCCGCGATCCTGTCCGACCGGCTGCCCGACGACGGCGGTCCCGCGCAGTGGCATCTCGAGAACACCCTGCACAGCCTGGCCGAGCGGACGCACCACTTCGAGCTGCCGCCGCTCGGCTGCCGGATCGAGAGCGGCCGCGTGGTCCTCGTGACGCTCGAGGCCTCGCAGCCGCTCGAGCAGATCATCGACCGCCTCGCCCGGCGGCTGGCGGTCGGCTGCGGCCATGACGACGGATCGGCCACCGCACCCGCCCGCTGGCATCCCGGCAGCCCGCTCACCATCTCGGCCGCCGATGCGCCGCCGCCGGACTGGTCGGCCCCCGTCGCGCGGCCGAGCCGGGGGACCGCGCCGCGCCCGCGGCTGCGGCTCGCGCTGACCGGCCGGCTCGCGCCGCGCCTGCTCCAGCGTGCCCATGCCCGTCTCGCCACCCTCGCCGCCGCGGCCCTGGCCGAACGACCGGTCTTCGGCGCGCTCTCGCACATGGTCGACGGCGGCGCCGCGCGGGGCGACGACCGGCTCTGCCCCCCCCGCCTGACCATCTTCGACAGCTATCCCCTCTCGGACCGCGCGCCCCGCCCCCAGCCGGCGGCGCTGGAGACCTTCGGCCCCGCGGTGCTCACCACCCTCGGCGCCGCCGGCGACGGCCACGCCTAGCCCCGACCTTCCCCACCCGCCCTTTCCCGCCGGGTTTCTTCATGCGCGCGCGGGACGGCGCGGGCGGCGCACCTATATGCCGCGGAGACATCGGCGCGACGCCGGGTCGCGGCACGGCATCGACCGTGGGGCGCCCGGGCGCCGTCCGGGACGCAGAGGCGTGGGGGACGAGGGTGATGGACGGCAGCACGCGCGACGGCGCCGCCGCGGGATCCGGCGCGGCAGGCGAGGGGGTACCGCGCGGGAGGGACGAGGGCGAGGGCGACGCGCCGCGCGTCATCCGCACGGATGCCGAAGGCTCCGCACCGGGCGACGCCGCGCCCGCCGGCGGCCTCGATGCCTGGCGCGCCCGCGCCCGCTGGCTGACCGAGCACGACCGCTTTCGCAACGTCATCCTGGTCGTGATCCTGGTGAACGCCGTGCTGCTGGGGCTCGAGACCTCGGGCTCCATCATGACCTCGGCCGGCGGGTTCATACTCGGTCTCGACCAGGTCTGCCTCGCGATCTTCGTCGTCGAGCTCGCGCTCAAGCTCTTCGCCCAGGGCTGGCGGTTCTTCCTCAAGGGCTGGAACCTGTTTGACTTCGTGATCGTGGCGATCTCGCTGATCCCGTCGGGCCAGGGGCTGAGCGTGCTGCGGGCGATGCGCGTCCTGCGCGTGCTCCGCGTCGTCACCGCCGCGCCACGCCTGCGCCGCGTGATCGAGGGCTTCGTCTCCGCCCTGCCCGGCATGGGCTCGGTCTTCCTGCTGATGGCGCTGATCTTCTACGTGGCGGCGGTGATGGCGACCAAGCTGTTTGCCGCGACCTTCCCCGAATGGTTCGGCACGATCGGGCGCTCGGCCTATTCGCTCTTCCAGATCATGACGCTGGAGAGCTGGTCGATGGGGATCGTGCGCCCGGTGATGGAGGTGCATCCCCATGCCTGGGCGTTCTTCGTGCCCTTCATCGCGGTGACGACCTTCGCGGTGGTCAACCTGCTGGTCGGCCTCATCGTGAACTCGATGCAGGACGCCCATGCCGAGGAATCCAACGCCGCGACCGACGCCTATCGCGACAGCGTGCTGACCCATCTGCGCACCATCGAGGACCGCCTCGCCCGCCTCGAATCGCGGGGCTCCGGCCACGGTCCGGGGCCGGAGGGTCACTAGCCGCGCGGCCAAGTTGGGGCTCGCCCCCTCCCACGTCAGGTTACGCCGTCAACGGTGAAGTTTCCGAGAACGCTGCATGCCGCCAGCAGGCAACGGCTTGGCGAGCGTTAGCGGTATGTTGGGTGAGTCGGCGGCAAAGCTGTCGCGGGAAGGGGCGACGCCCGGCAACTGCGTCGCCAGGCTGCCGGGGCGCGTCGGGCGCTACAGGCGGAGGTGGTCGATCTCGACGAAGCGCGGGTCCTCGTTGGCGTCGAAGAACACGCGGCGCCCGATGAAGGAGCCGACGGCGACGCGGATCGCGACCTTGCGCCATGACCGCACGGCGGCTTCGTCCATCGCCGCCGTCATCACCGCGTTGGCGAAGTGGAAGTCGTCGTCCGTGGGCGTGTAGGGCTGTTTCAGATCCTGCCAGGCGACGAACAGGAAGTCGTGCACGATCGCGGCCTCGAGGTGCCGGCCCACCCGGCCGACGAAGGTGCGCGCGATGGCCGGGACCGAGGCGAGGTCGGTCAGCATGCCCGCCGGCACCTCAAGCTCGCGCCGCGTGCCATCGACCCGGAAGGCACAGCGATAGGGGCGCGACAGGAGGTACTGGGCCTCGCGCGGCAGCGGCAGGCGGGCGCGGTCCGAGAGGCGGCTCAGATGCAGGTCCGAGAGGTACTCGAACCCGTCGACACGCTGCCAGCCGGCGTCCGGGTAGGGAGTGTCGAGGAACTTGCGCGGGATGCCGGCGGTATCGCTCAAGGGGCTCTCCTGTCTGAAATCCACGGCGATAGGAGCACGCCCGCCCCCCGATGTCGCGCCCCGATGTCGCGCGCCGATGTCGCGCGCCGGGCGGGTGGCATCCGCGCGCGTGGCATCCCGCCACCGATGCGCGCGC
>JBCBPG010000256.1:0-6328 GCA_039820865.1 Pseudomonadota bacterium | reverse complement strand
CTGGGCATGCTGGGCATGCACGGCACCTACGAGGCCAACATGGCGATGCATGGCTGCGACGCGATGTTCTGCATCGCGGCCCGCTTCGACGACCGGATCACGGGGCGGCTCGACGCCTTCTCGCCCGGCTCGGAGAAGGTGCACATCGACATCGACCCCTCGTCCATCAACAAGAACGTCCATGTCGAGGTGCCGATCATCGGCGACGTGGGCGAGGTCCTGGAGGAGATGCTCGAGGTCTGGCGCGCCCGGGGCGGGCGCAAGCGCGACATCGGCGACTGGTGGTCGACGATCGAGGGCTGGCGATCGGTCAAGTGCCTGCGCTACGCCCCGTCCACGGACGAGATCAAGCCGCAGTATGCGCTCGAGCGGCTGGAGGCGCTGACCAGGGACCACGACCGCTACGTCGCGACCGAGGTCGGCCAGCACCAGATGTGGGCCGCGCAGTTCCTCGGCTTCGACGAGCCGAACCGCTGGATGACCTCCGGCGGGCTCGGCACCATGGGCTATGGCCTGCCGGCGTCCATCGGCGTGCAGATCGCGCACCCGGACAGCCTGGTCATCAACGTCGCGGGCGAGGCGTCCTGGATGATGGTGATGCAGGAGATGTCGACCGCCGTGCAGTACCGCGCGCCGGTCAAGCAGTTCATCCTGAACAACGAGCGTCTCGGCATGGTCCGCCAGTGGCAGGAGCTGCTGCATGGCGAGCGCTACTCGCACTCCTACTCCGAGGCGCTGCCCGACTTCGTCAAGCTGGCCGAGGCGTTCGGCTGCCTCGGGATCCGCGTCGACGACCCGGCCGAGATGGACGACGCGATCGGGCGGATGCTGGCCTATGACGGCCCGGTGATCATGGACGTGCTGGTCACGCGCCACGAGAACTGCTTCCCGATGATCCCGTCGGGCAAGGCGCATAACGAGATGCTGCTGGGCGAGGCCTCGACCGCGGGCGCCATCGACGACGGCGGCGCGGTGATGGTGTGAGCACGGCCGCGGCGGGCGGCGGCGATGCTGCCGCCCGCGGCGCCTGGGTCCGGGGTCGGGCGCTGCGGTGGCTGGCGGGCGCGGTGGCGGTGCTGGTCGCGGCGCGCACGGCCCTGCTCTTCGCGGCGCTGCCGGTCGAGACCATCGACTTCCAGGTCTTTCACGCGGCCGCCCGGCTGACGCTGGCGGGCGACTGGCCGGTGCTGTTCGACAATGCCGCCTTCGCCGCCGAGCACGGGCTGAGCGAGCGCCTCCGATGGCTCTACCCCGCGCACGGGCTGCTGCTGATCGCGCCGCTGGGGCTGATGGCGCTGCCCACGGCCTTCGTGGTGCAGGGGCTGGCCGGCTGGGCGCTCTATGCGCTGGCGGGAAGCTGGCTGCTGCGCCGGGTCGCGCCCGGGGCACCGGTGGCGCTGCATGTCCTGCTGGCCTTCGCGCCGGCGGTCTTCTGGCCGATGATGGTCGGCCATCCCTCGCTCTTCTGGTTCGCGGGGCTGATGGCGGCGCTGGCACTGCGCGAGGGCGGCCGCAGCCTCGGCGCCGGGCTCCTGGTGGGGCTGCTGACGATCAAGCCCTCGCTCGGCGTGCTGGTGGGCGTGGCGCTGATCGCCGCGCGCGACGGGCGGGCGGTGGGCGGCGCGGTCATGGGCGCGGCGCTGGCGGCGGGGCTGGCGACGCTGGCGCTCGGCGTCGAGTACTGGCCCGCCTATGCCGCCAAGCTGGCCGAGCACGGGGGCGATTTCGCCGCCGGCCCCACGCCGGGGCGCGACGGACGGCTTCTCGGCATGCAGGGCCTGGTGCTGTCGTTCGGCGGCACCGGGCAGGTGGCCGCGATCGCGCACTGGACCGTCGCGGCGCTGGCCACGGCCGCCGTCGCGCTGGCCTGGTGGCGGCGCGAGACGCCGGCCTGCCTGCGCCTCGCGCTTCTCTTCGCGCTGATCCCGCTGGTGGCGCCCAGCGTCTGGTTCTACGACGCCGTCACGCTGTCGCTGGCCGCGGTCTTCCTGGTGGCCGGCGGGGCCGTCGCGGCCGCGCCCCTGGCGCTGGCGATCGCGGCGCTGCTCTACGCCAACGTGCTGCCGGCCTTTCTGCTCGGCCTGCCGGCGGCGCTTGCCAGCCTGCCGGCCGCGCTCGGCGCGCTCTGGCTTGCCACCCGCGGCCGCGCCGCCCTATCCCGAACGCCCGCGTCAACGGAGGACGTGCCTTGAGCCCGATGACCCTACAGCCCGGCAGCTCGGCCAAGAGCGCCTACAACCTGCGCTCCTCGCTGCCCCAGGACCACGAGCGCCACACGCTGAGCGTGCTGGTCGACAACGAGAGCGGCGTGCTGGCGCGCGTGATCGGCCTGTTCTCGGGCCGCGGCTACAATATCGAGAGCCTGACGGTCGCCGAGACCGACCATGCCAGCCATCTCTCCCGCATCACCGTCGTCTCGACGGGCACGCCGGCGGTGATCCACCAGATCATCGCCCAGCTCGAGCGCATGGTGCCGGTGCATGGCGTCACCGACCTGACGACGGCGGGCGCGCATCTCGAGCGCGAGCTGGCGCTGGTCAAGGTGGCATCCACGGGCGACAAGCGGGTCGAGGCGCTGCGGATGGCGGACCTGATGCAGGCGCGGGTGGTCGACGTGACGCTGGAGAGCTTCGTCTTCGAGCTTGCCGACACCTCCGAGCAGATCGACGCCTTCGTCGAGCTGATGCGCCCGCTCGGCCTGGTCGAGGTCGCGCGCACCGGCGTCGCGGCGCTGATGCGGGGCCCCGGCGCGCTGTGACGGGGCTGTGGCCCGTACCGGGTTGCAGCGGGGTGCGCGCGGCCGCGGGCTGTGCTAGCCGATGCCCGCGCGCGACGGCGTGCCGCGCCGTCCGCGTTGATCCGGGGACGGCCGCGATCCGGCGACGGCCGGAACGACAGGCGACAGATCGAAGGGATCCCCGATGAGCGCAGCGGCGACCGCCCTCTCCCCCGAGACCAATGCCCCCGAGACTCCTGCCCCCGAGACTCCTTCCCCTGAGACGACCGCACCCGGGAGCGCTGGCCGGCCCTGCACCGCGGCGACCGGGTCGCGGCGGCCTGTCGGGGCCCGCACGGTGGCGCTGCTCGCGACCGTGGCGCTCCTGGCCGCCTGCGCGGGACGCGAGGGGAGCGAGAGCGCCTCGACGGCGGCCAGCGGCACCGCGACGACCGGCACGGGCGCGGCCGGTGGGACCAGCCTGTTCGAACCCGCGCCCGAGGGGGCGCCCTCGCGCGAGTCCGATGCCGCCACGGTCCTCGGCGAAGCCGGCGAGGCCCCCACCCCCGTGCAGCCGACCGTCGACGTGACCACCCCGACGCCCTCGGCCACGGCGCCGGCCCCCCAGAGTGCACCCGCCACCGCACCCGCAGCCGCCGCGACCCCGTCGCAGCCGGCGCCCGCCGAGGCCGCGAATGCCGGCACCGAGACCGCCGCAGCTGCCGCCGACCGCCCGGTCTATCGCCGCGGCGACGTGCCCGAGATCTGGATCAGCGTGGCCCAGGGCCAGGGCGACGCGCTGCCGGCCGTCCTCTACGCCATCGACAGCGACCGCAACGGCAGCGTCGGCAACGACCAGACGCTGCAGATCCGGCCCCTGCCGACGACCGATGGTGCCGGCGAGTGCGACATCCAGACCATCTCGGCGCGAAGCTATCCCGGCAGCGGCCCGGTCTTCAGCGCCCAGCAGGCCAACCAGGGCATCGCGCCGAGCGAGATGCCCCGCTACCTGGCCTTCGCCGCGACCGAGGCGCTGGTGCAGTCCGGCCTCTACGAGGACCGCGAGGACACGGCCGGCCACAACATCTGCGCGCGCAAGTACTGGGAGCTCTGGCTGAGCAAGGCCGAACCGATCCGCCCGCGCGGCAGCTGATCCGCCGGCCATCCCGCGGCCGGCTGGACAGGTCCGCGCCCGCCCGCTAGGACGCCGCGCAATCTTTACCGGCCGCGGCCGGCAATTCACGACAGGAAGGAACCCGGGGACATGCGCGTCTACTATGATCGCGACTGCGACATCAGCCTGATCAAGGACAAGAAGGTCGCCATCGTCGGCTATGGCAGCCAGGGCCACGCGCATGCGCTGAACCTGCGCGACAGCGGGCAGACGCAGCTCGCCATCGCGCTCCGCCCCGGCTCGGCCTCGGCAGCCAAGGCCGAGGGCGAGGGGCTGACGGTGATGGGCATCGCCGAGGCCGCCGCCTGGGCGGACCTGGTGATGATGTGCATGCCCGACGAGCTGCAGGCCGAGACCTACTACGCCCATATCCACGACAACCTGCGCGAGGGCGCGGGCATCGCCTTTGCCCATGGCCTGAACGTCCATTTCAAGCTGATCGAGGCCAAGGCCGGCGTCGACGTGCTGATGATGGCGCCCAAGGGTCCCGGCCACACCGTGCGCGGCGAGTTCGTCAAGGGCGGCGGCGTGCCCTGCCTGGTCGCCGTCGACAACGACGCGACGGGGCGCGCGCTTGAGACCGGCCTCGCCTACTGCTCGGCCATCGGCGGCGGGCGTTCGGGCATCATCGAGACGACCTTCAAGGAGGAGTGCGAGACCGATCTCTTCGGCGAGCAGGCGGTGCTGTGCGGCGGGATTGTCGAGCTGATCCGCATGGGCTTCGAGACGCTGGTCGAGGCCGGCTATGCGCCCGAGATGGCGTATTTCGAGTGCCTGCACGAGGTGAAGCTGATCGTCGACCTGATCTACGAGGGCGGCATCGCGAACATGAACTACTCGATCTCGAACACGGCCGAGTTCGGCGAGTACGTGTCCGGCCCGCGCATCCTGCCCTATGACGAGACCAAGGCGCGGATGAAGGCGGTGCTGGAGGACATCCAGTACGGCCGGTTCGTGCGCGACTGGATGGCCGAGTGCAAGGCGGGCCAGCCGAGCTTCAAGGCCACGCGCCGCATCAACGACGCCCACCAGATCGAGGAAGTCGGCGCCAAACTCCGCGGCATGATGCCCTGGATCGCCGCCAACCGCATGGTCGACAAGGCCAAGAACTGACAGTGCAGGCGCTCTCGATCGATCGCAGTGTTCTGATTTTGCGCGAAGCGGCGGGCGACCGCCGCTTCATTTCTTACGGTGAGTTTGCGCTTGGCCACGGCCTGACTTGGTCAGCGCCCACGAGAACCATCGTGTTTCGGCACCTCGATGAGTTGAATCATTGGTCGAGTGATCATGGCCTTCCGCTACTGAGCGTGATCGTCACGAACAAAGAGAATCTGAAGACTGGGAGAATGGCGGAAAAGACGCTAGCAGGTTTCGTAGATAAAGCGCGTCGACTCCATCATCGAACGGTCGATGATCCGCAAGCCTTCGTTGCATCCGAACAGCAGCGGGTGTTCGAATGGGCAGGTACGGCCTAGTAAAATTTGAGGCCGCTGCGCCTGTCGTTACCAGGTTCATTACTGTCGCAAGCGCGGCGACCAACCTGCTCTTGGCCGTGTCGATTGCAGCCGCCGTCCCAATAGGGTTACGAGGCTTGCCAGCCCACTGGAACCCCTTTGGCCCGCTCGACGTGACGGCGCCCGAGACGCCGGCGACGCCGTATCAGCGCCGGCGTGCGGAGACGGAGGCGGGGCTCTGCCGGGCAGCGCTCGACCGGGGCGGCGTGGCCGCGGGCGAGGTGTCGTCGCGCGAGGTCGGGCCCGGTTGCTCGCTGGCGGGAACGGTCGAGGCGCGCGGGGTGGGCGAGACCCGCGTGGCACCGGTGGTGCTGGCCTGTCCCGTCGCGCTGAGACTGGCGCAGTGGGAGCGCCATGATCTGCAGCGGCTGGCCGCAGCGCATCTCGCCAGCCCGGTCGTGCGGATCCTGCATCTCGGCGGCTTCGCCTGCCGGCGGATCCGCACCGACAGTGGCCCCGGGCAGCGGATGAGCCAGCACGCGACGGCCAATGCCTTCGACATCGCGGGTTTCGTGCTGGCGGACGGGCGGCGCGTGAGGCTGCCCGAGGACTGGGGCAGCGGGACGCGGGAGGGACGGTTTCTCGAGGCCGTGCAGACCAGCCTATGCCGGCGCTTCAACACGGTGCTGGGGCCGCGCTTCAACCGCGCCCACGCCAATCATTTCCACGTCGATCTCGGACCGTGGCGGTCCTGCCGGTGAGCAGTCATCGCCCGGGGGTGCGCAGAGTGCGGGCGCCACCCCGTCCGACAGAAGATGCCCGGCGCGACATGCACGCCGGGCCGCTTGGTCAGAGGGTGTGGTCCCAGCGGCTGGGGGTGAAGGCGTAGCCGTCGCGGTGTTTCTCGACGTGGCCCATGCTGGGGAAGTCGACATGGCTGCCGGCGATCTCCAGGCGGTCGGTGGCGACCTGGTCGAGCAGGCG
>JBCBPG010000255.1:0-6330 GCA_039820865.1 Pseudomonadota bacterium | reverse complement strand
CTCTCCCGCGGGGAGAGGGGGGCGGTCCCCTGGCGGGCAGTACTCCCACCCGCCATGCGGCGCCCGGCACCGCCGCCGCGGCCCGGGCGACGCACCGACCTCTCCGTTTGCGCTCCCCCCTCCGCCTCGGAGGGGGGCCGGGGGGGAGGCCTCGCCACGCGCGCCGCGCCGGGGGTCGCCGATGACCGCGCCGCTCCTCGACCTCCGCGCCGTCGACAAGATCTACAATCCCGGCAGCAAGACCCAGGTGCATGCCGTGCAGGGCGTCAGCCTCGAGGTGGCCGAGGGCGAGATCGTCGCACTCCTCGGCTCCTCGGGCTGCGGCAAGACCTCGACCTTGCGCATGATCGCGGGGTTCGAGGAGGTCTCGGCCGGCGAGATCCACCTCAGGGGCCGACCGATCCACCGTCTCGCCCCGGCGAAGCGGGGCGTGGCGATGGCCTTCGAGGGCTACTCGCTCTACCCGCCGCTGACGCTCCGCGACAACATCGCCCTCTCGCTCAAGTCGCAGAAGCTCGGCCGTGACGAGATCGACCGGCGCGTGGCCGAGATCGCGCATCTGGTCGAGATCGAGGAGGTGCTCGACCGCTACCCCTCCTCGGTCTCGGGCGGGCAGCAGCAGCGCGCCAGCCTCGGCCGGGCGCTGATCCGCCATGCCGACCTGCACCTCCTCGACGAGCCGATGGGCCAGCTCGAGCCGCAGCTCCGCGCGCTCCTGCGCGGGCGCATCAAGCACTTCGTCAAGGAGCGCGGGCTGACCGCGATCCTCGTCACCCATGACCAGACCGAGGCGAACGCGCTGGCCGACCGGATCGCGGTGATGGAGGGTGGCGTGCTGCAGCAGTTCGACACGCCCGAGGCGATCCGCGAGCGCCCGGCCAACCTCTTCACCGGCACCTTCATCGGCGAGCCGCCGATGAACGTCTTCGATGCCTTCGCCGAGAGCGCGGGCGAGAGCCTGCGTTTCGCGCTGGGCGAGGGCGTGACGCTCGACTACCCGGCCGCAGCCTTCGCCGCAGACCTGCGCGAGCGGCTGGCACGCTCGCCCTCGGTGACGATCGGGGTGCGCCCGCATGCGGTGCGCCTCTCGGCCGGTGGCGCACCGGCCGAGGTCTATGCCAACCAGTGGCTGGGCGATCAGAGCCATATCGCGGCGCGCTTTGCCGCCGGCTCGATCGTCGCGGTCGAGCACGACCGGGCCGACATCGCCCGTGGCGAGGCCATCGGGATCGAGATCGCGGCCGGCGACCTGCACATCTTCGACACCGCGAGCGGCCAGGCGATCAGCCATGGCGGGGTGGCGGCTTGACGCGTGACGTGATCATCGGCCTCGACGCGGGGACCTCGGTGATCAAGGCGGTGGCCTTCGACACCGCCGGCCGCCAGATCGGCAGCGCGAGCCGGGCGAACAGCTATCGCAGCCTGCCCGACGGCGGCGTCGAGCAGGACATGGCGCGCACCTGGGACGACGCGGCCGGCGCGCTCGCGGCGCTGGGTGCCGAGGTCGAGGGGCTGGCGGCGCGGGCGATCGCCCTCTCGGTCACCGCGCAGGGCGACGGCACCTGGCTGATCGACGCCGGGGGTCGGCCGCTCCACGACGCCTGGCTCTGGCTCGACGCCCGCGCGGCGCCCGAGACGCGGGCGCTCGCGGGCAGCGAGGCGGCGGCGGCGATCTACGAGACCTGTGGCAGCGGGCTCAATGTCTGCCAGATGCGCACGCAACTGCTCGCGATGCGGCGGACCCATCCCGGGCTGGCGGAGCGTGCGGCGACGGCGTTCCACTGCAAGGACTGGATCTATCTCAACCTCACCGGCCGGCGCGCGACCGACCCGACCGAGGGCTGCTTCACCTTCGGCGACTTCCGCACGCGCCGTTACGCGGACGCGGTGATCGAGGGGTGCGGGCTGGGCGGTCTCAGCCACCTGCTGCCGCCCATTGTCGACGGGGCGGTCGAGGCGGACGGGCTGACGGCGGCGGCCGCTGCGGCGACGGGCCTGCCCGAGGGGCTGCCGGTGACGCTCGGCTATGTCGACATCATGTGCACCGCGCTCGGCGCCGGGCTGCACGACGCGGCGGCGATGCCGGGGCTCACGATCCTCGGCTCGACGGGGGTGCATATGCGCTTTGTGCCCGATGCCGGCGCAGTGGTGCTGAACGACGATCGCAGCGGCTACACCATGGCCTTTCCGGGCGCGGCCTATGCGCAGATGCAGACCAACATGGCGGCCACGCTCAACATCGACTGGATGCTGGATCTCGCCATCCAGATGCTGGCGGCCGAGGGCGTGGCGCGCACGCGCGCGGACCTGCTCGCGGGTCTCGACGACCGGGTGATGGCGGCGCGGCCGGGGGCGGCGGTCTTCCACCCCTACATCTCGGCCGCGGGCGAGCGGGGGCCCTTTGCCGAGCCTGACGCCCGTGCGGCCTTCACCGGGCTCGACCAGACGGTCGGCTGGTTCGACCTGATGCGCGGCGTCTACGAGGGGCTCGCGATGGCGGCGCGCGACTGCTACGCGGCGATGGGCCCGCTGCCGGAGGAGATCCGGCTGACGGGCGGCGCCGCGCGCTCGCGGGCGCTGCGCGCGATCCTGGCCGCGGCGC
This sequence comes from Pseudomonadota bacterium, assembly GCA_039820865.1. GTDB lineage: Bacteria > Pseudomonadota > Alphaproteobacteria > Rhodobacterales > Rhodobacteraceae > Thermohalobaculum. The sequence goes on along the minus strand of JBCBPG010000255.1, from coordinate 3,728 downwards.
TGGACCGGCCCGTCCGTACCGTCGCCCAGCCCGAGGCGGGCGCGGCCGGGGCGGCGATGATCGCGGCCGTGCAGCAGGGCCTCTACCCGGATGTCGCCACCTGCAGTGCGGCCTGGGCGCTGCCGCTGCTGGGTGAGCCGGAGGCGCCCGACCGCGCCCTCGCCCGCCACTACGACGCGCTGTTCGAGGCCTATCGCGAGACCCGCCTGGCGCTGGCCCCCGCCTGGGGCGCGCAGGCGGCGATGCGGGCGGCCATGCTGGAGACGACGGGGGAGGCCCCATGAGCGAAGAGATCGCGATCATCGGCGACAACTTCATGCTGTCGGCCGAGTTCGAGGCGGCCATCGTCAAGGCCTGCGGCAACGGCACCACATGCCGTGGCATCGACCTGCCCTGGCCGGACGAGCCGATGGAGCATGGCTATGCCAGACCCGGCATGGACGGGCTGAAGGAGTACATGGGCGACCCGGACGCGGTGATCGCCCATGTCGGCAAGGCGCGCGCGCTGGTGACCCATCTCGCGCCGCTCTCGGCCCGGATGTTCGAGGCGATGCCGGCGCTGGAGTTCGTCGCCGTCTCGCGCGGCGGGCCGGTGAACGTCGACATGGCCGCGGCGCGCGCGCATGGCGTTCGGGTGGTGAACACGCCGGGGCGCAACGCCTCGGCCGTGGCCGAGTTCACGATCGGCGCCATCCTGGCCGAGACCCGCAACATCACCCGCGGCCACGACGCGCTGCGCCAGGGCGAGTATCGCGGCGACCTCTACCGCGCCGATGTCACGGGCGACGAGCTGTCGGAGATGACCGTGGGCGTCATCGGCTATGGCGCGGTCGGCACGCGGGTCGTGCGGCTGCTCCGCGTCTTCGGCTGCCGCATCCTCGTCGCGGACCCCTATGTGCAGCTTGGCCGCGAGGACCTCGATCACGGTGTCGAGCAGGTGCCGCTGGAGCGGCTGCTGGCCGAGAGCGACGTCGTCACCCTGCATCCCCGCGTGACCGACGAGACACGCAACATGATCGACGCGCCTGCGCTGGCCGCCATGAAGCCGGGCGCCACGCTGGTCAACACCGCGCGCGGGCCGCTGATGGACTATGACGCGCTCTACGAGGCGCTGGTGTCGGGCCATCTGCGCGGCGCGATGCTGGAGACCTTCGCCATCGAGCCGACGCCGCCGGACTGGCCGCTGCTCAAGCTCGAGAACGTCACGCTGACCCCGCATATCGCGGGCGCGTCGCTCAAGACCGTGCGGATCGCCGCCGGCAAGGCCGCCGAGGAGGTGCGCCGCTGGATGGCCGGCGAACCGCCGCTCAACCCCTGCTGAGGACACGTCATGAAGAAAGCCGAGAAGGAACTGCGCCAGGGCATCATCGAGGCCTGCCGCAAGATGAACGCGCTGGGCATCAACCAGGGGACGTCCGGCAACATCTCGGCACGCTTCGAGGACCGGATGCTGATCTCGCCCTCGGCCACGCCCTATGACGCGATGGAGCCCGAGATGGTGGCCTCGATGCCGCTTGAGGGCGAGTACGGCGCCTGGGAGGGGCCGCTCAAGCCCTCGACCGAGTGGCGCTTTCACCTCGACATCATGCGCGCGCGCCCCGATGTCGGCGCCACGGTGCACGCCCACCCGACCTACTGCACGGCGCTGGCGATCTGCCGCAAGCCGATCCCGGCGGTGCACTACATGATGGCGGCCTTCGGCGGCACCGACGTGCGCTGCGCGGGCTATGCGACCTTCGGCACCGAGGCGCTCTCGAACGAGGCGATCGCCGCGATGGAGGGGCGCAACGCCTGTCTCCTGGCCAATCACGGCATGATCGCGAGCGGGGCCAACCTGGAGAAGGCCATGTGGCTGGCGGTCGAACTCGAGACCATCGCGCGCCAGTACTATCACACGCTGCTGATCGGCGGGCCGACGATCCTGAGCGACGCCGATATCGCCGACACCATGACCGCCTTCGGCTCCTACGGCGTGCAGGACGATCACAAGAAGCTCGCCAAGCCGAGCAAGGCGCCCGCGAAGGCGTCGGCCAAGACGGCGACGAAGACGGCGACGAAGACGGCGACGAAGACGGCGGCCAAGACGGCTACAAAGACGGCGACGAAGACGGCGGCCAAGACCGTCGCCAAGGGTGCGACCAAGACGGCAAGGGCCCCGCGGACGCGCAAGAGCTCGTGAGGATGGCCGGGAGCGTCGATCTCCTGGTCGTGGGCGGCGGCGTCAACGGCGCCGGCGTCGCGCGCGATGCCGCCGGGCGCGGGCTCTCGGTCATTCTCTGCGAGAAGGGCGACCTGGCCGAGGGTACCTCGTCGCGCTCGGGCAAGTACATCCATGGCGGGCTGCGCTATCTCGAGTACTACGAGTTCCGCCTGGTGCGCGAGGCACTGATCGAGCGCGAGGTGGTGCTCGAGGTCGCCTCGCACCTGACCCGGCCGCTGCGCCTGGTGCTGGTCCACAGCCCCGAGCAGCGGCCACGCTGGCTGATCCGCCTCGGCCTCTTCCTCTACGACCATCTCGGCGGGCGAAAGCGCATCCCCGCGACGCGCCCGGTCGATCTGCGGCGCGCGCCCGAGGGGCGGCGGCTCCGCGACGCCTACCCCCATGCCTTCGCCTATTACGACGTCTGGGTCGACGATGCGCGGCTGGTGATCCTGAACGCCGTCGATGCCGCGCGGCGCGGCGCCGAGGTGCTGACGCGGACCGAATGCGTCTCGGCCAGGCGGGATGCGGGCGGCTCCTGGCACGCTGTCCTGCGCGATGCCGAGACCGGCGTCACGCGCGAGGTGACGGCCCGCGCCATCGTCAACACCGCCGGTCCCTGGGTCGAGCGGGTGCTGGGCAACGTGGCGGGCGTGAACTCGGCCAAGCGCGTGCGGCTGGTCAAGGGCAGCCACATCATCACCCGGCGCTGGTGGGAGGGCGATCACGGCTATGTCCTGCAGGCCCCCGACCGCCGGCTGATCTTCGTGAACCCCTATTTCGACGACCTGGCGCTGATCGGGACCACCGACATCCCCTTCGAGGGCCGGCCCGAGGACGTGGCGATCGACGCGGGCGAGACCGACTACCTGATCGATATCCTGAACCGCTACTTCGACACCGCGCTGACGCCCGGCGACGTCCTGCACAGCTTTTCCGGCGTGCGCCCGCTCTTTGACGACGACAGCGCCAAGGGCGCCTCGGCCGTCACGCGCGACTACGAGCTGGAACTGGACGGCGGCGAGGGCCGGGCGCCGATCCTCAGCGCCTTCGGCGGCAAGATCACCACCTATCGCAAGCTGTCGGAGCATGCGCTGGAGAAGCTGGCGCCGTTCTTCCCGGCCATGGGCAGCGCCTGGACCGGGCGGGCGCCGCTGCCGGGCGGCGACGTGCCGGACGCGGCCTTCGTGGCCTGGCGCGATGCCTTCGCCGCCCGCCACCCCTGGCTGCCCCGCCCGGTGGCCGACCACTATGCCGGCGCCTACGGCACCGATGCCGATGCGCTCATGGAGGGGGCGACGCGGATCGAGGACCTCGGCCGCCACTTCGGCGCCGCGCTCTACGAGCGCGAGGCGCGCTGGCTGATCGCGCGCGAATGGGCCCGCACGCCCGAAGACATCCTGGAGCGGCGCACCAAGCACGGCCTGTTCCTGAGCGCGGCCGAGCGCGAGGCCTTCGCCGCCTGGCTCTCGATGGCCGCCGCGGCCTGAGCTACCAGGCGAGCCGGTCGATCGCGTGGTCGGGCGGG
>JBCBPG010000254.1:0-6337 GCA_039820865.1 Pseudomonadota bacterium | reverse complement strand
CGAGTAGCCCTCGGCCTCGAACGCCAGCATCTCCGGCGTGAAGGTGAAGAAGTCCGACGCGTTGAAGCTGAGCGGGATGATCACAATGATCGGTGCGATCAAGAAAAAGAAGATCAGCCCGCAGATCACGCGGAAACTGTACCACCAGATCCGCTCGCCGGTCGTCGCATAGGGAGGAAGGGCGGCCATGACTTATCCCAGCTTGACGTTGTCGATGCCGACGATGCGGTCGTAGAGCCAGTAGAGCACCAGCACCGCCACCAGGAGCAGCGAGCCGAGTGCCGCGGCCAGGCCCCAGTTGAGCGAGGCCGAGATGTGGTAGGCGATGCGGTTCGAGATGAAGATGCCCGAGGTGCCGCCGACCAGCTCCGGCGTGATGTAGTAGCCAATCGCCAGGATGAAGACGAGGATCGCGCCCGCCCCGATCCCCGGTACCGTCTGCGGGAAATAGACCCGCCAGAACGCCGTGGTGTTCGTGGCACCGAGGGATTTCGCCGCGCGCAGGTAAGTCGGTGGAATGGTCTTCATCACCGAGTAGAGCGGCAGGATCATGAAGGGCAGCAGGATATGGGTCATCGCGACCACGGTGCCGACCTCGTTGAACATCATCGCCAGCCGCTCGAAGCCCAGCGAGGCCCAGCCGACGGGCCAGAGGCTGGTGGTCCAGGTGCCGCTGGTGATCAGCTCGAAGATCCCGAGCAGCACCATCACCGGCAGCAGCACGAGGTTGAGCGCCAGCGCGATGATGTTGGCGAGAAGCGTGATCGGGTAGTCGAGCACGCTGCCGATCATCGAGCTGTAGAACCAGGCGAGGATGTCGTTGATCACTCCCTGGTCCTGGAGCAGCACGATCCAGGCCGAGGTACGCACCAGCAGCGATGTCCAGAACGGCAGCAGCACCAGGATCAGCAGCAGGTTCGACACCCGGACCGGCAGGTTCGCCAGCAGCCAGGCGATGGGATAGCCGAGCATCAGGCAGGTCGCGGTGATCGTGATCGACAGGATCAGCGTGCGCCAGAAGAGCTGGAGGTAGATCGGCGTATCCGCCGCCTCGACGCTGCCGTCGACCGCGTACTGACGATCGACCGAGTCGAGATAGTAGCCCGCCGTATAGACGCCCGAGAAGTGCTGGAAGGTTGCCCAGATCTCCGGCGCGCCCCAGTCCTCGTCATCATCGATGAACCGGGTCTTGAAGTCGAGCGGGGGCATGCCCTCGGCGCGCGCGGCCCTGTTGAGAAGCTCGGCGCCGGGGCCTGAATAGGTCGCCGCCGCCTCGCGGATGGCGGGATCGGCAAGGTCGATCGCCAGCGCGGCGTGCACGGCCTCCCAGGGCTCCTCCTCGGCCGGGTCGTCCTCCTCGACATTGACGGCGACCAGCAGGAACTCGGTATAGGCGATGGCGGTCTGCGGCAGCAGCTCGGCCATGTCGGCACGCACCTCGAAGGGCATCTCGGCGCCGAAGCTGCTCTCGGTCATCGCCTCGATGCGCGTGCGCACGGCCGAGGTGACGTCGCCGGCCGGCGCGCCGCCTTCGGCCGTTGTCATCAGCGCGACCCAGTGGGGCGCGGTGTCCCAGCCCTTGTCGACCTCGTCCTCCAGGAACTCCTGGTAGGGCTCGCCGAAGTCGTCCATCTCGCGCCCCGCGCCACGGAACAGCGAGGACATGCCCTGCGTCTCGTAGTTGAGGCGGGTGCCGAGCTTGGTGTGCTCCTTGAGCTCGGCGGCGAGGAAGAGGTCGAAGAACAGCGCCTGGAAGACCGCCTCGTCCGGGGCACCGGTGGCGGGGTCGTGGTCCTGCATCGCGGCGAGGGTGCCGGGGATCGTCGTCGGCACGATCTCGTTGCCGACCGAGCGGGTCAGCATCTGCCCGATCGGCGCGATGAAGGTGATGAGGATGAAGGCCAGCAGCGGTGCCACCAGCATGAAGGCGCGCAGCTTCTCGCGCCTGAGCGCGCGGGCAAGCGAGGCCTTGAGCGGCGTGCCGTCGGCGGCGAGGAGGCGCCCGCGGCTGTCGACGTTGTTGGCCTGCGCGACCTGCGCCTCGCGCGAGGGCGCGGCGACGCTGGAGGGGCCGGTGGCGGTGGCGTCGGTCGGGCTCATCGGCGGCCTCCGGGCGTAGGGTGCGTGGAACGCACCGCTGGGCGTCGGTCGGGCAAGGATGCGTTCCACGCACCCTGCGGAGCCGCGCCCGGGGATCGCCCGGGCGCGGCCGTCGCGCTTACTGCGTCAGCCAGGCCTGGAACTTGGCGTCCAGGTCGTCGCGGTAGTCCGCCCACCACTCGTAGTTGTAGAGGAGCGTGTTGGCCGCGTTGTTCGGATCGGTCGGCATGTGCGGCGCCATATCGATTCCGAGATCGGCGTGGGTCGAGACCAGCGGCGCCGAGGACGCGCGGGCGGGCCCGTAGGAGATGTACTTGGCCTGGTCGGCCAGGCGCTGCGTGTCGGTGGCGAAGTTGATGAAGGCCTGGACCGCCGGCAGGTCCTCCTCCGGCACACCCGCCGGGATGACCCAGCCGTCAAGGTCGAAGACCTGCAGGTCCCAGAGCATCGCGACCGGCTGGTCCTGCTCCTCGATCACCGAGAACAGGCGGCCGTTGTAGGTCGAGCCGATCACGGCCTCGCCATCGGCCAGGCGCTGCGGCGTCTCGGCGCCGGCCGACCACCAGATCGTCGACTCCTTGATGCTGTCGAGCTTGGCGAAGGCGCGGGTCTGGCCCTCCTCGGTCTCCAGGACGTCGTAGATGTCGTCCTTGGCGACGCCGTCGCAGTAGAGCGCCCACTCCATGTTGTTGATCGGCCGGCTCTCGAGCGAGCGGGTGCCGGGGAAGGTCTCGAGGTCGAAGATGGCGCAGATATCCTCGGGGGTCTTGCCGCCCCACTCGGCCACGTCGGTACGGTAGCCGAAGGTGGTCGAGTAGACGATCTGCGGGATGAAGCAGTCGCTGACCAGCAGGTCGCCGAAATCGTCCTCGGCCGAAGTGCCGTCCGGCGCCTCCGCGAGCCACTCCTCGGGGTCGATCTCCAGCGCCAGGCCCTCGTCGCAGAGGCGGATGGCGTCCGAGGCGACCACGTCGACGACGTCCCAGGTGGTGTTGCCGGCCTCGGCCTGGGCGCGCAGCTTGGCGACGGCCTCGTTCGACGCGCTCTCCTGCACGATGGTCACGTTCGGGCAGGCGGTGGTGAAGGGCTCGTAATAGGCTTTCTCCTGGCTCGCCTCGTAGGCGCCGCCCCAGGACACCATTGTCAGCGTGAACTCGCCCTCCGGGCAGGTCGGCCCGTCCTGGGCGGCGGCCGGCATCGCGGTCATCAGGGCCGCGGCCGCCACGCCGGCCAGCGCGGTGGTGGTGAACTTGGTCATCTCAGTCTCCCTGCTTTTACCGGCCCGGTTCGACCGGTGCACATCGCGGCGCGCCCGTCGCCTTCCGGCGGCGATCCGCGCCATGCCTCAGGCCGCGTCGAGCGCGCGGCAGTCCTCGGTCACCCAGCCGACGGGCGTCTCCTCGCCCGGGCGCAGCATCGCGTGCGCGTTCGAGTTGGGGACCTTCACGACGAAATCGTCGCCCGCCACCGACAGCCGGCAGCGGATGTGGTCGCCGAGGTAGATCAGCTCCTCGACCCGCCCGGCGAGGCGGTTGTCGATCGCATCGCCGCCGATCTGCACCCGCTCGGGGCGGATCGAGAGCTGCGTCGCCTCGCCCACGCCGCCGCAGTTGACGGCCCTGGCGCGCACCATGTCGCCCGAGCCGAGGCGCACCTCGGCCACCTCGCCCTCGACGGCGGTGACATGGCCGGTGAGCTTGTTGTTCTCGCCGATGAACTGGGCGACGAAGGCGTTCTCGGGCCGCTCGTAGAGATCCGCTGGCGGCGCCAGCTGCTGGATCACCCCGTCGTTGAAGACGGCGATGCGGTCGGACATCGTCAGCGCCTCGGACTGGTCGTGGGTGACGTAGACGACCGTGACGCCGAGGCGTTCGTGAATGTGCTTGATCTCGAGCTGCATGTGCTCGCGCAGCTGCTTGTCGAGCGCGCCGAGCGGCTCGTCCATCAGCACCAGTTCCGGGTCGAAGACCAGCGCGCGGGCGAGCGCGATGCGCTGCTGCTGGCCGCCCGAGAGCTGCGCGGGCCGCCGCCCGCCGAAGGCACCCATCTGCACCATGTCGAGCGCACGCTTGACCTTATCCTCCTGCTCGGCCTTGGTCATCTTGCGGACGCTGAGCGGGAAGGCGAGGTTCTCGGCCACGGTCATGTGCGGGAACAGCGCGTAGTTCTGGAAGACCATGCCGATGCCGCGCTTGTGCGGCGGTACCGAGTTGATCGCCCGCCCGCCGAGGCGGATCTCGCCATGGGTCGCCGTCTCGAAGCCGGCCAGCATCATCAGGCAAGTGGTCTTGCCGGAGCCGGAGGGGCCGAGCATGGTGAGGAACTCACCCTTGCCGATCGCAAGGTTCAGGTCCTTTACCACGAGGCTTTCGCCATCGTAGCTCTTCTGGACGCGCTCGAATTCCACGAATGTCTCGACGACCCCGTCGGCTGCCATGCCCGTCCTCCGCTACGCCCTAAGCTGCCCGGAGCTAAACATACGGATTCGCAGACGCACAACCCCGGGAATGATGAAATCGGGGGCGCTCACCCCGAGGCTGCAAATTCTTTTCGCAACAAGCACCCATCTGCATGGTGCATTGCACAATCCGCTCGCTGACAACTCAGGGGCGGCCGGAAACGATCGAAGCGCCCCCTGATCATGTCGCTGGCCGTGTCGCTGGCCGTGTCGCTGGCCATGTCGCCGTCGTGCACCGTTGCGGGCAGGGCCGGCCGGGGCTATCGACGTGACCGACCCCCAGCCCGATGGCGCGAGCCCACGGAACACCGATGCCGACCTTCTCGCACATCTCCTGGGCGACGCAGGACGACGCGGCCGCGCTCGCGCCGCTGCTCCGCGTGCTCTATCGCCATGACGTGCCCGAGGCGCCGGTGCCGACCGACGCCGACGTCTCGGCGCATATCGCGCGGCTCATGGATCCCGCGACCCCGCATCGGCTGGCGATCGCCTGGGACGATCGGGGGGCGGCGGTCGGGCTGGCGGCGGTCGCGCTCTTCGTCTCGGTCAGCGATCCGCGGCCCGAGCGCCAGGTGCAGATGGAGCTGAAGGAGCTCTTCGTGCTGGCCGGGTACCGCAGCGCCGGCCTGGGCACGGCGCTCATGGCCTGGATCGAGGCCGAGGCGGTGGCGGCGGGGGCCTGCCGGATCGACTGGCACGTCAAGCGCGACAACGACCGCGCCATCGCCTTCTACCGCCGCGGGGGCGCCGACATCCTCGAGGAACGGCGGAGCATGCGCAAACCGCTGCTGTCAGGCTGACCGCCGGGGCGGGGGGCCCAAAAAAAAGGGCGGACCGGACTGTGCCGGCCCGCCAGGGGCACGAAGGCTCGGGAGGTGACCGCGGTGCCTAGGGGCGCGAGAGCCCCTGCGCCGACGCGGTGGTCGTCAGCGCCTGCAGGCCCCGCGGCTTGCAGTGCCGCGCCACCTGCTTCTCGATCGCCTTCAGTCGCTCGGCCTGCGCGGCCACCAGATCCGGCAGAGGCGCATGCGCCTGCCAGGTGTCGGTGGCCCAGACGCCCAGACCGATGAAGAAGGTGATCAGCACCCAGTATCCCCGTATCTTGCGTGCGGCGGCCGTAGCGTGCTCCAGCGCGCTAAGGCCGCGTTCTCCGGCTGTCATCGATGGTCCTCCAGCGTGCCCCAGGCAGACCCTGACCGGCACCCTGCCCCCACGCGGCATCGTTCGCGGCCTGGGCCGCCCGGGACGCATCTCGTCGTTTCGTGTTGGTTGTTATGCCGACGCGGCAGCCCTGACGCGTCGATCCCCCTTCGCGGGCGCGGGTCGCGGTTTGGTCGAGACCGGGCGCCCGATGTCAAATCTAGGGTATCCCGGTTGATGTTCCGCACGCCTGACAGTCACCGCGCGGCGATCGGGCGGACCGGGCAACAGGCGCAACGAAATCGCCTGCCCACCGCGCCAACGAAAAAGGGGAGGGCCGCAGCCCTCCCCCTCACCGCGAGACCGCGGTGGTTTGCGTCGTCACTCCTGGTTGCCGAAGAGCGACAGCAGCGAGATGAAGATGTTGATGAAGCTGATGTAGAGGCCGAGCGCACCGTGGATCGCACCACGATCGATCTCGTCGCCCATGCCGGCCTGACGCATCATCAGGTACTCGGTCTTGATCGTCTGCGTGTAGTACGCGGTCAGCGCGCACGAGGCGAGCAGGACGACGACCTGGACGATGGTCGAGAAACCCTCGAACCCGAAGATGAACATGTTCAGCAGGCCGAGGACGAT
>JBCBPG010000253.1:0-6377 GCA_039820865.1 Pseudomonadota bacterium | reverse complement strand
CGGACGTGGGCACGGGTGCCCTGCCCACCCACGTCAGGATGGACCGACGCGGATGAACATCCCGTTGCGTCCGCGCCTCCAGCAGCGTTCACTGAATGGTAACGGGATTGCGGCAACGATGACGTGGGAGGGGGCGAGGATGCGCGTTTGCGTCCGGTTGGAAACCGCTCTTGAGCGCTTGCCGACCTGACTGCGTCAGGTCTCGCGCTCCAGGTTGTTTGCTTGCCGCATTTTCTTGTCGCCAGACTGATTCAGTCTGGTGGGAAAATGCTCTAGCGTCCCTGCTCCTCGGACAGGTAGAGCGCGCGCACGATGGTCTCGTACACGTCGTCCATCGGCCCGCTCTCGGGCGATCGGACCGCAGGCGTCACGCTGCGCGGGACCGGCGCGGCCGTGCGGTTGCTGGCGGTGCCGCACCGCGGGTGCCGCTCCGCCCGCGGCGCACCGCCCGGCATGACCCCGGCGGCGGCCCGTCGCGCCACCTGGGTCCCGGCGCCGGCCAGCACCACCCGCACTTCGCCGTGCTCGCGGCAGACACCGCAGCGGCGCTTCCCCTCCAGACTGATCGTCATCGCGGTCCCCCGTCGGACGGCCGGTCCCCTCCGGCCGCATCGTCTCATCCATGTATCAAATATAAACGATAAGTTAACGTTGTCATCAAGGACCAATGATGAAAAGCCGTCCCATGCCGTGCACGCGGGCTGGCGCCGCGATCGAGACGGTTGCTAGGAAGGGACGATGGATGCCGTCACCATCGCCGAGTTCGACCGCCTGATCCGCGACCGCCTCGCCGAGCTCGAGGTGGAGGAGCTTGCGACGTCGGACGACCGCAAGCCTGTCGAACTCGACCAGCAGTCGGTGGGCCGTCTCAGCCGGATGGACGCGCTTCAGGTGCAGGCGATGGCCACGGCCCAGTCGCGCCGCCGCGCGGCCGAGCGCTCCCGCCTCACCACCGCCCTCAAGCGCATCGGCGAGGACGACTACGGCTGGTGCGACGACTGCGGCGACGAGATCGGCGAGGGTCGGCTGCGCATCGACCTGGCCGCCACGCGCTGCGTCGACTGCGCCGGCGCCTGAGGCCGCGGCCGGCCGTGGCTGGCGCGGTGCGCCCGGCCCGTCTTGCGCCCCACGCCCGGCCGGGCGAGGCTCGCGCCATGACCATCGTACACAGACGCCTCCCGTTTCTCGCCCTGGTCACCCTGCTCGCCCTTGCGGTGGCACCCGCCTGGCATCCCGCCATGGCGCCCGCCGGCGACGCGTCGGGCGAGACCGGCCGGGCCGAAAGGCTGGACCGGCTCCACGTCGCGCTTCTCGGGGCGCCGGACGCCTTCGTCGCCGCGGAGATCGCCGACGAGATCTGGACGATCTGGTTCACCGCGCCCGACAGCGAGGCGCAGGTGATGCTCGATGCCGCGCGCCAGAGCCTGCGCTACGGCGACTACGAACGCTCGGTCACCATTCTCGACACCGTGGTCGAGCGCTGGCCGGACTATGCCGAGGGCTGGAACCAGCGCGCCACCGTTCGCTTCCTGCAGGAGCGCTACGAGGCCTCGCTCGCCGATGTCGACAGGGTGCTCGCGCTCGAGCCGCGCCATTTCGGCGCCCTGGCGGGCCGCGCGCTGATCTATTTCCGCCAGGAGCGGCGCGACGCGGCCAACCGCGCGATCCTCGCCGCGCTGCGCGTGCATCCCTGGCTGGCCGAGCGCGGCCTCCTCGACCCGGCCTACGAGGAAGCCCCGCTCTAGACGGCTTCCGTGGCGTCAGCGGACAGGATATCCCCGGGTCTGGATGCACGGCTCGGGAGGGGGACCATGAGCACGCGGGCAAGCCTGCTCTGGATACTGGTCGGCCTCCTGCTCGCGGGCTACGTGGCAGGCCATGTCCAGCTTGCGCGGACCGTAGAGATCGCCGTCACGCGCATCGAGAGCGCCGAGACGCGCGAACGCTTCGGTTTCAGCGGCACTGCCCACACCGTCGTCTCCGGGAGCACGCGCTACGCGCTCTTCGTGCTGCCCTGGATCCAGTCCGAGGAGGAGATGCTCGCCGCCCTCCGCCCCGGCGCCCGGGCACGGGTGCGGGTGATCGACTGGCTGCACGGCCCCCTCGTCGCCGATGTCGCCGGGATCGAGAGCCGGCCCAACATCGTCGAGGTCCTGGACTGAGCACCCTTCACCTCGTCCGCGCCCTCGGCTAGGCGTGGTCGGGTCGGGACGGGACGGCGAGGCGAGGCGAGGCGCGATGATCTACCCCACGGGCGAGGCCTATCTCGCGGCACCGCAGAAGGCGGTGGGCCTCGTCGGCATGTCGGGCGTCGGCAAGACCTCGATCGCGCAGATGCTGCGGGCCGAGGCCGACTGGTTCCACTACTCGGTCGATTACCGCATCGGCACCCGCTACATGGGCGAGCACATCGTCGACAACTTCAAGCGCGAGGCGATGCGCAACCCGTTCCTGCGCGACCTGCTGCGCTCGGATTCGATCTACATCGCGTCCAACATCAGCTTCGAGAACCTCGCACCGCTCTCGACCTATCTCGGCAAGCCGGGCGATCCGGCCAGGGGCGGCATCGCCTTCGACGACTACGTCCGCCGCCAGCGCCAGCACCGCGAGGCCGAGATCGCCGCGCTGATCGACACGGTGGCCTTCATCGACAAGGCGCGCCGGATCTATGGCTACGCCCACTTCATGGCCGACACGGGCGGGTCGATCTGCGAGGTGGTCGACCCGGACGACCCCGACGACCCCGTCCTGTCCGCGATCGGCCGGCGGCTGTTGCTGGTCCAGATCCGCGGCACCGACGCCATGGCGGACGAGCTGGTCCGCCGCTTCCGCAGCGATCCCAAGCCGATGTACTACCCCGAGGCGCTGCTCCGCGACCTCTGGACCCGCTACCGCGCCGAGCGGGGGGTGGAGGGCCGGCCGCTGGCCGAGGACGCGGTCGATCCCGACGACTTCGCCGCCTGGGGGTTCCGCGCGCTGGTCTCGCATCGCCGCCCCCGCTACGAGGCGATCGCCAGGCGCTGGGGCGTCAGCGTCGAGGCGGCCGAGATCGCCGCCGTGCGCTCCCCCGCCGATTTCGACACCCTGATCGCCAGCGCCATCGACCGCAGGGCCGAGGCGACGGCCGCAACGATGGGCGCGCAGAACGCCGTTCCTGCCGGGCGCTGAGCGCGCCGCGCGGCCCGCCGGGCACCGCTGTGCCGACACCAAGCCGGCCTTAACCCGCCCGCTGCACCCTCCCTCGCCGCGGCGTGATCGCCAGGCGCGCGACTTGCCGTGGCGGCCCGGTGTCCGTATCTGCCGGGTCCGGCCGGGCATACGGCCCGCGCCGGGTTGCGGATGCCCGCGCCTGCCCTGCCGGGGCGCGCAGCGGGCGCGCGCAAGACGATCCAGAGACGGTCCAGGGACGAGCCGATGCCGATCACGCTGCCGAACAACCTGCCCGCCTTCGAGACGCTGAAGCGCGAGGGCGTGATGGTGATGTCCGAGGACGCGGCCCAGCGCCAGGACATCCGGCCGCTGCGCATCGCGCTCCTCAACCTCATGCCCAACAAGATCGCGACCGAGACGCAGATCGCGCGCCTCGTGGGGGCGACGCCGCTGCAGATCGAGCTCACGCTGGTGCGGATGTCCGAACATCGCTCCAAGAACACGGCGGCGAGCCACATGGAGGCGTTCTATCGCCCGTTCTCGGCCGTGCGCGCGGAGCGTTTCGACGGCCTGATCGTCACCGGCGCGCCGATCGAGCAACTGGACTTCGAGGAGGTGACCTACTGGGGCGAACTGGCGCGTGTGTTCGACTGGACGCAGACCCATGTGCACGCGACCTTCGCGATCTGCTGGGGGGCGCAGGCGATGCTGCGCCACTTCCACGGCGTGCCGAAGCATGCGCTGGCCGCCAAGGCGTTCGGCTGCTTCCGCCACCGCAACGACGCGCCGGCGCATCCCTATCTGCGCGGCTTCTCGGACGACTTCACGGTGCCGGTGAGCCGCTGGACCGAGACGCGGGCCGAGGACCTGCCCGCGGGCCGGGGCCTCGAGGTGCTGATGAGCGCGCCCGAGACCGGTCCCTGCCTGGTCGACGACCCCGCGCACCGGGCGCTCTACATGTTCAACCATGTCGAATACGACACCGAGAGCCTGAAGGCCGAGTACGACCGCGACGTCGCCAACGGCGTGGCGATCGCGCCGCCACGCAACTACTACCCCGACGACGACCCGACCCGGACGCCCGAGAACCGCTGGCGCAGCCACGCGCACCTGCTGTTCGGCAACTGGATCAACCAGATCTACCAGACCGTCCCCTTCGACCCGGCGCGGATCGGCAGGGCCGAGGCGCTCGCCGACGGCTGAGCCGCGGAGACGCCGGCCGCTCAGCGGGTACCGGCGGGCGCCGCACCGCCCTCCCGCTCGCCGACCGGCCCCCGCCCCACCCGCCCACCCGCGGGCGCCGGTCGGCGAGCGGGAGGGCGGGAACGGGACCCGCAGCCGGATGCCACCCCGGCGTTGCCAGGGCCGATACCGCGGCGGCGCCCACCGGCAGTCCCGGATTGCCACGCGGGGGTTCGTGGAGAATCAACGGGGCCGTGTCACCATGGATACAGGGCGGGAGCGGGACGGGCTTGAACGTGGCGCCCCCCCCTTGCCCAGCGGCACAGACCATGGGAGCGGCTGTCCACGATCCGTCCGCGTTTCGACGGCTCGCCACCGCTTGCCGTGGTGGCCGGATCGACCCATGTACTGCCGCGTACCGGCCGGTGGCACGGCGGATCAGGGAGGGTCGGCATGAGCGGGGCGATCTCGAAGAACCTCACGGCGCCGCGCGGCGCTCCCCTTCCCCGTCGCACCGTGCTGGCGGGCGGGGCGGCAACGCTGGTCGCAGGCTGCGGTGCGCCGTTTCCCATCGACGAGGCCGAGGCCGGGTTCCCGCCGATCGGGGAGTTCGTCGATGTCGCCGGCAAGCGCGTCCATGTCTGGCGCGCCACGCCCGACGACCCCGCCGCCGCGCGCCGCACGCCCGTGGTGCTCATCCACGGCGCCTCGGGCAATCTCCGCGATTTCACCTTCTCGGTGGCCCCCCGCATCGCTGCGACCAGGCCCGTCATCGCCGTCGACCGGCCCGGCTTCGGCTATACCGACCGGGTCGAGGACGCGCACCGCCCCGCCGTGCAGGCCCGCGTGATCCGCGAGGCCGTCGCACGCCTCGGTGTCGAGCGGAGCCTCGTGCTCGGCCACAGCTATGGTGCCGCGGTCTCGATGGCCTGGGCGGTCGATGCGCCCGACAGCGTCGCGGGCCTCGTCCCCGTCTCGGGCGTCACGATGCCCTATCGCGGCGTCGGCCGCGTGTTCTCGGCGCTCGGCCTCACCGGGATCGTCACCTGGGCCTACACGCAGTACCTGAAGTCGACCGTGGGCGAGGGCGGGGTCGAGCGGTTCTTGTCCCGCGTCTTCCGCCCCCAGGCCGTGCCGGCCGGCTATGGCGACTATGTCGGTGCGGCGCTGGCGCTCCGCGACGCGACGCTCGAGGCCAATGCCGAGGACCTGCAATACATCAACGGCGAGCTCTTCGACATGGCGCCCCGCTATGGCGCGCTGGGCGTTCCGGCCGAGATCGTCCACGGCGAGGTGGACTTCATCGAGTACGGCCCCCAGTCCGGCGCGCTGGCCGACACGCTGCCGCGCGCGCGGCTGACGCTGCTGCCCGGCGTCGGCCACATGGCGCACCACGCGGGCCCCGACGTGCTGATCGCGGCGCTGGACAGGCTGGAGGCCGCCGGCGCCTGAGGCGGCCGTGCCGCCACCGGCGCCATCGACAAGCCCGCACTGTCGGCCCTAGGCTGATCGCCACGACAAGCGAGGCAGCGTGGCATACGACGACAAACCCTTCGCCGGCGCGATCAGCCGGTACTTCGAGGACGACCTCCCCACGGCGCTGCGCAAGCGGCTGGGCAAGGCGGCAGACGACGACATCCTCGCCAGCGACTGGCCGCACGAGCACCGGCTCGACCGCGACACCTACGAGGCCGAGCACCACGCGCTGCAGATCGAGCTCGTCAAGCTGCAGGCCTGGGTCAAGGAAACAGGCGCCCGCCTCGTCGTCCTGTTCGAGGGCCGCGACGGGGCCGGCAAGGGCGGCACGATCAAGCGCTTCCGCGAGAACCTGAACCCCCGCGGCGCCCGCGTCGTGGCGCTGCCGGCGCCCAGCGAGCGCGAGCGGGGCCAGTGGTACTTCCAGCGCTACCTCGCCCACCTGCCGAGCGCGGGCGAGATCGTGTTCTTCGACCGCTCCTGGTACAACCGCGGCGTCGTCGAGACCGTCTTTGACTTCTGCACAGGCGACCAGCGGGCAAAGTTCTTCGCCCAGGCGCCCGACTTCG
>JBCBPG010000252.1:0-6379 GCA_039820865.1 Pseudomonadota bacterium | reverse complement strand
GCCTCGGCCAGGTCGATCGGCAGCAGCACGCGGTCGATCGCCTGGATGGTGCCGTTGGTGGCCGCGATGTCGGTGAGGCCGTCGATGAAGGCGGGGTTCTTCACGCCCGGGTCGAGATCGACCAGCACGTCGCCCGCGACGCCGAGGCTGGCGCCGGCGAGCAGCGTGTCGGTGCTGCCTGCGTCCTGGAGTTCGGCCACCGAGGCGGCACCGGGGCGGACATGGTAGAGGAGCACGTTGGTCAGGGTCTGGGTGTCGAGCGCGCCGACCAGCGCTCCGGCGACGGCGGCATCGTCGAGGCCGGTGATGTCGAGGCCGAGGGTCTCGGTGGCCAGCGTGCGAAAGGCGTCGTCGGTGGGGGCGAACACGGTGAAGTCGCCCGGGTCGAGGAAGGTCTGCACGAGCCCGGCCGCGTCGAGGGCGGCAACGAGGATGTCGAAGCTGTCATTGCCCGAGGCGATTTCGGCGATGCTGAGGGTGGGCGCCACGGCGTCTGGGGTGGTGGCCGTCATGGGTCTCTCCCGATGGCTGTCTCATACCGACACGTTCGTTGCGTGTCGAAACGGACAGCGGCGCCCGGCGCCGGAGAGTTTCAGGCTGCGTCGGCCCGCCGCAGGCCGCAGATTAGTCGGCTGACCGAGGTTGAAGGCGGCCGGTCAGGGACCGCCCGCGGGGGCGCCGCGTCGGGCGTGGCGCGCCTGCCGGGGTCGCGCCCGCGGCGCGCTGAGAGGGCACGCCTGGTGGCCGCGAACGGTGAGGTGCGGGCAGGGACGGCGCCGTCCCGCCGGGGGCAGTCGGCGCCGGCCCCGCCGGTCAGAACTCGGCGGAGCCTTCGTAGATCGCCTTTTCGTCGCAGGGGGCGACGCGCAGGATGTTGGTGGTGCCGGGCGTGTTGAAGGGCACGCCGGCGGTGACGACGATCTTGTCGGTGCTCTCGGCGAAGCCGTCGCGCTTGGCGACGCGCACGGCCGAGACCACGGCCAGCTTGAAGCGGTCCACCGGCTCGGCCATGGCGCAGTGCAGGCCCCAGGTCATCGAGAGGCGACGCGCGGTCTCGCGGACGGGGGTCAGCGCCAGGATCGGCACGCCCGGCCGCTCGCGCGCCATCAGGAGCGCGGTGGTGCCGGAATGGGTGAAGCAGGCGATGGCCTTGACCGCGGTCGCCTCGGCCACGCCGCGCGCAGCGGCGGTGATGGCGTCGGAGACGGTGCGGCGATCGACCTCGCGCGCGGCCTCGATGATCTGGCGATGCAGCGCCTCGCCCTCGACGCGCTTGGCGATGCGGTCCATGGTCGAGACCGCCTCGACCGGGTACTGGCCGGCCGCGCTCTCGGCCGAGAGCATGACGCAGTCGGCGCCCTCGTAGATCGCGTTGGCGACGTCGGTGACCTCGGCACGGGTGGGCACCGGGCTCTCGATCATGCTCTCCAGCATCTGCGTCGCCACGACGACCGGCTTGGCGGCGGCGCGGCACTTGCGGATGAGGCGCTTCTGGATCGGGGGCAGGTCGGCGTTGTCCATCTCGACGCCGAGATCGCCGCGCGCGACCATCACCCCGTCGACGACCGCGAGGATCTCGTCGAAACGCTCGACGGCGGCGGGCTTTTCGACCTTGACCATGATCGCGACGTCGCGCTCGCCGATCAGCTCGCGCGCCTCGAGGATGTCCTCGGGGCGCTGCACGAAGCTGAGCGCCAGCCAGTCGACGCCCTGGTCGAGCACGAAGTCGAGATCCGCGCGGTCCTTGTCGGTCAGTGCGGCCAGCGGCAGGACGACGTCGGGGACGTTGACGCCCTTGTTGTTCGAGATCTCGCCCGAGACGGTGACCTCGCAGTCGGCGAAGTCGGGGCCGCAGTCCCTGACCACCGCGCGGACCTTGCCGTCGTTGACCAGGAGATGCGCGCCGGGCTTGAGCGCCGCGAAGATCTCGGGATGGGGCAGGTGGACGCGGGTCATGTCGCCCTCGGCCTCGTCGAGGTCGAAGCGGAAGGCCTGGCCGATCTCGAGCTTGTGCGGCCCGTCCTTGAAGCGGCCGACGCGGAGCTTGGGGCCCTGCAGGTCGCCGAGGATCGCGATCGGGCGCTCCATCTCGTGTTCGATGTCGCGGATCAGCTGCACGCGCTCGGCCTGGTCGGCATGGGTGCCGTGGCTCATGTTGAGGCGGAAGACGTCGACGCCCGCCTGGAACAGCGTCCGCAGCATCTCGCGCGAGGACGAGGCGGGACCGACCGTGGCGACGATCTTGACGTTGCGATTGCGGCGCATCTCTCTAGTTCCCCTCTTTCTGGCGGGCGCGATACTCTTCCGCGCCGCGGCGTTGGCGCAACCGGGCACGAGTACCGGAAACAGGACTGCCGGCGCGGCTTTCGCCATGCGGCAACACCCGGTCCCCGTGCCGGATGGCGCCCAGCCTCCCCTGCCACGCCGGCCAGGCGCCGGAAAGGTGCCGGCTTCCGTCCCGTGTCCGGGCGTCGTATGCCCGGGCGCGAGCCGGTTAGCACGGCGATGTCTCGGCGGTGTGACAGGCCGTATGACAGGCGGGCTATCAGCGTGCGCAACCGTTGCTGCGGTGCACCAGAGGCGGGTGACGAGGGGGAGGAACGCATGGCCGACGGTGCCTGGACGGGACCGGTCGAGACGGTGGCGGCGCCGGCGGAGGCGACGCACATGGTCGCGGGCCGCGTCATCGTCGTCTGCGACCACGCCAGCAACGCGGTCCCGCCGGGCATCGACCTGGAACTCGCGCCGGGCGAGATGGGCCGTCACATCGCCTGGGACCCGGGCGCGCGGGGCGTGACGCTGGGGCTGGCGCGCGCGCTGGGGGCCGAGGCGGTGCTGACGACGTTCTCGCGCCTCGTGATCGACCCCAACCGGGGCGAGGACGACCCCACGCTGGTGATGCGGCTCTATGACGGGACGATCATCCCCGGCAACGCGGTGGCGGATGCGGCCGAGGTCGGCCGGCGGCTGGAGGCCTTCCACCGCCCCTATCACAACGCGATCGCGACGCGGCTGGACGCGCTGCTGGCGGCGGGCCAGGTGCCGGTAATCGTCTCGATCCACTCCTTCACGCCGCAGCTCCGCGGGCGGGCCGAGCGGCCCTGGCATGTGGGCCTGCTGAGCGATACGGACCGGCGCGTGACCGACCGGCTGCTGCCTGCGCTTGCGCGCCAGCGGCTGGCCTGTGGCACACCGCTCTGCCTTGGCGACAACGAGCCCTATACGGGGCAGTTGGCGGGCGACTGCATGAACACGCATGGGACGCGCCGCGGCATCGCGCATGTGCTGGTCGAGGTGCGCAACGACCTGATCGCCACGGCGGCGGGCGAGGCGGAATGGGCCGGGCGCCTGGCCGACGCGCTGGCCGAGGCGCTGCCGCCGGCCGAGACCGACACGCTCCGCCCCGCGCCCCCGGCCGCGGGTCGCTGAAGGCGCACCCCGGTTGCGGGCGGCCGTCCGGCCTGCCCGCGGTGGCGCCGCGTCGGGCGCCGTGCTCGCGCATTCTGTCGCACCCGCGGCGGGCGGCAGGCGCGGTGCCCCATGGCCCCGGGCCGCGTCGCAGGGTGCGTGCGACGAACCCCGGGAAGGCGTCCGGGTAGGGGGCGGGGTAGGGTGCGGGGCCGCGCGGCGGCGTTGGCGGGGACAGGGACGCATGACGGGCGGGCGAGGCTTGCCCGTCGCTGGGGGTGGCTTGACCTGCCCCGGTCACCGCGTCCTGGCGAGTGTGGGGGCCGGCACTGGCGTCGGGCAGCGGGGGCGCCTAGGTCTCGGCCAGTGACCTGGCAGGGGAGAGACGCATGACCGAGACGACCGGTGCCCATGGCACCAGCCTCAGCGAGACCGAAATCGAGGCCGCCGTCTTCCGGCGCCTGCGCGACCACCTGATGGCGCGCAGCGATGTCCAGAACATCGATCTCATGACCCTCTCGGGGTTCTGCCGGAACTGTCTGTCGCGCTGGTATGCGGAGGCGGTGGCCGAGGCGGGCGGGGACCTCTCGAAGGAGGCCGCGCGCGAGATCGTCTACGGCATGCCCTATGACGACTGGCGCGCGCAGCACCAGACCGAGGCGACGCCCGAGCAGAAGGCGGCCTTCGCGAAGACGAACCCCGGCCACTGAGGCCCGCGCCCGCCCGACCCGCGCCCGCCCGACCCGCGCCCGCCCGACCCGCGCCGTCCATGGGGGCTGGTGCCGGCGGGCGGGCTCGGCTACCTGACGCGGCCTCAGGGATTTCGAGGGGAGGGCAGCATGGCCGACGAGGTGGCACCGGGCGCCGTGGCCGCGGACCAGCTCCGCACGATCATCGAGCGGATCGAGCGGCTGGAGGAGGAAAAGCGGGAGATCACCGAGCAGGTGAAGGAGGTCTATGCCGAGGCCAAGGCCAACGGCTACGACACCCGCATCCTGCGCAAGGTCGTCTCGCTGAGGAAGAAGGACGCGGCCGAGCGCCAGGAGGAGGACGCGATCCTCGAGCTCTACCTCGAGGCGCTCGGCATGCGTTGAGCCGTCCGCCGGGCAGACGCTCCGGCCGGGCGCTGCGTGTCACGCACCCTGCTCGGTCGGCGCCGTAGGGGGCGTGCAGCGCACCCTCGACCCTGGGATGCAGGGTGCGTGCAACGCAGCCTCGACCCTGGATGTGGGCTGCGTGAAACGCGCTGCCCGGCAGGGACTTATGCCCGGCGGCGCGTCAGGTTCAGCTCGTCCAGCTTGCGGTAGAGGGTCGAGCGGCCGATGCCGAGCCGGCGCGCGACCTCGGCCATGCGGCCGTGGTAGATCGAGAGCGCGCGCTCGATCGCCTCGGCCTCGATCTCCGAGAGCTTGCGGATCTGGCCGTCCTCGGTCAGCAGCGGATCGCGCATCGGCGGCTGTGCCGGTGCGACGGTCGCGGACCGCTCGGCCAGGCCGCGCGATGCGACGCCATAGCCCGCCGAGCCGTTGAGATGGCCCGCAGGCCGCCCGCCCTCCGGCATCCGCATGCCACGCGCGCTCTCGCCGCCCATGGGCGCACCCGCGGGCGAGGTCTGGGGCAGCGCCGGCAGCGACAGGCCGACAAGGTGCTCGGGCCGGATCTCGCCGCCATCGGCCATCACCACCGCGCGGTGCACGGTGTTCTGCAGCTGGCGCACGTTGCCCGGCCAGTCGGCCGTCTCGATCAGCCGCAGCGCCGGCTCGGAGAAGCCGGTGATCCGCACGCCCTCGGCCGCGGCGAAGCGGGTGAGGAACATCTGCGCAAGCTGCACCAGGTCGTCGCGCCGGTCGCGCAGCGGCGGCAGCGAGAGCGGGAAGGCCGCGATGCGGTAGTACAGGTCGGTGCGGAACTGCCCGGCCGCGACCAGCTCCTCAAGATCGCGGTTCGAGGCCGAGACCAGGCGGATGTTGACGGTGACGGGGCCGTTGGAGCCGATCGGGTCGACCTCGCGCTGCTGCAGCGCGCGGAGCAGCTTGACCTGCGCCTCGCCCGGCAGTTCGCCGATCTCGTCGAGGAAGAGCGTGCCGCCCTCGGCCTCCTGGAACTTGCCGATCCGCCGTTCGGTCGCGCCGGTGAACGAGCCCTTCTCGTGCCCGAACAGCATGCTCTCGACCAGGTGGGAGGGCAGGGCACCGCAGTTGACGGCGACGAAGGGCTTGCCCGAGCGCGACGAGGCGCCGTGGATGGCGCGGGCGAAGACCTCCTTGCCGGTCCCGCTCTCGCCCGTGATCAGCACGGGGATGTCGGAATGCGCGGCACGGCGGGCCAGCGAGATGCTCTCGCGGATCGCGGTGCTCTCGGCCACGAGGTCGTCGAAGCCCAGCGTGCCGTCGGTCGAGCGGGCCAGGCGGCGGACATCGGAGGACAGCGTCGAGAGCGCGATGGTGTTGCGGATCGAGGTCTCGAGGCGCTCGGGCCCGATCGGCTTCACGAGGAAGTCGGTCGCGCCGGCGCGCATGGCCTCGACCGCGCGCTGGACCGAGCCGTCGGCCGTCAGCACGATCACGGGCATCGTCTTGCCCTGCGCGCGCAGCCGCCCGAGCAGCGTCAGGCCGTCGACGCCCGGCAGGTTGATGTCGAGGAGGCAAAGATCCGGCAGCACGGCATCCGGCTCGTCCAGTCGGCGGACCGCCTCGTCCGGTGCGGCGAAGGCCTCGACCTTGTAGCCCGAGGAGGACAGCACGGCCGACAGGTAGCGGCGCTGCTGGCGGTCATCCTCGACGATCATCAGGTTGGCGGACATCACTCACCCATCTGTCTCACATACGCTCATGGGTTTCATTTCGGCGCGCAATTCGGTCTTAGCGGGGCGCGATCATGACGAAAGCGAGACCGTTTCGATGCATCTTCGGTGCCGCAGTTGCACCCGCTGTCCCTGACTGGTGCGCTCCTGCATCGGCTGGCGCGTCAT
>JBCBPG010000251.1:0-6398 GCA_039820865.1 Pseudomonadota bacterium | reverse complement strand
CGGCCGCGGCGGGCTCTGCCGGGCGGGCGGCGGCGGCTGTGCCCTCGGCGAGGGCGGCGATCAGGGCGGCATCGCGCGGGGCCTCGAGCACCCAGTCGCTGGCCGCTTCGGCCGTGTCGAAGCCGCGGGTGGCGAGCAGGGCGGCGAGGGTGGCGTGGGCCTCCGGGCCCAGTGCCGGGCCCAGTCCCTTGTCGCGGGCCTGGTCGGCATGGAAGGCGGCGATGACGGCGGCATCGGCCTCGTGCGGCGGTGCCCAGTGCTGGCGACCGTCATAGCTCAGCAGCGCGTAGAGCGGCAGGCGGGCGGCGGCCAGCGTATCGGCGAGCCCCTCCAGCCAGGCGCGCCCCGCGAGGTCGAACAGCGCCGAGGCCGTGGCGAGATCCGGCAGTGGGTCGAGGAGCGGGGCGATGCCCTCGGCGAGGTCGGCCTGCCGGGTCTCGATCGTGAGGGTGCCGTCGGCCAGCGCCGGCGGATGCGCCGCGGCATGGGCGAGGAGGGCCGCGTCGCTGTCCACCAGCGTCCATACCTGCGGGCCGAGGGGCGCCAGCAGGGGTGCCAGCGCGCGCAGGTTGTTGCCCGCCCCCGCGCCGAGGTCGAGCACGCGGAGGGGGCCGCCCGTGGCACGGCTCGCAAGGCGTTCGCCGAGGCGCGCGGCCAGCCCGGGGTCGCGCGCGCGGACATCGGCGGCGGCGCGCAGGCTCAGCCAGCTCTCGTCGAAACTGTCGCTCATGGGGCGGGTCTCCGAAGGCCGAGCGGGGCGAGCGCGCCTGCCACGGCGGTCCAGGTGTAGGGCCAGCCGGGCAGGGCACGGGCGGCCTTGGCGCCCCGCGCGGCCAGGGCGGCGCGGGCGGCGGGATCGGCGATAAGGGGGGCGAGGGCGCCGGCCAGTGCTGCGGGATCGTCGGGGGGCACGAGGAGCGCGCCGCCGCGCGTCGCCTCGGCCACCGCGCCCGTGTCGCAGCCGACGACGGGCAGGCCCGCGACCAGCGCCTCGGCATAGGCCATGCCATAGCCCTCGTAGCGTGAGGCGAGGACGAAGAGATCGGCGCGGGCCATGGCGGCGGCGACCTCGGCGGCCGGGCGCTCGCCGACCCAGGCGATGCGCCCGGCCAGCCCGTGTTCGGCCGTCAGACGGTGCAGCAGGGCGACGTGGTCGGCGTCGCGGGCGGGGCCGATGACGGTGAGGCGCCAGTCGCCGGGGACCGCAGCCAGCGCCTCGACCAGCGTGTCGAAGCCCTTGCGGGGGACGAGGGCGGCGACGCTGAGCAGGTGGACGGGCGTGCCGCTGGGACGGCGGGTGGTCGCGCCGGCGGGGCGCGGCGTGCCGGGGCCCGCGACGGTGAGGCGCTCACCGGGCACCGCATAGTCGCGCACCAGGATCGTGGCGGTCGCGGCGCTGGTGGTGACGACGGCGCGGCAGGCGGCCAGCGCGGCGCGCTCGTTGTCGGCCAGCCAGGCGGCGTCCTCCGCGCCGAGCCCGTGCTCCAGCGCCAGCGGGTGGTGGATCAGCGCCGCCAGCGGCGCATCCAGGCCCGCGAGGCGGGCGGGCGGCAGGGTGGCGAGGGCGAGCCCGTCGACCAGCACGGGGCGGCCGGGCGGCACGGCGGCCAGCGCGGCCATGGCCGGCTCGACCAGCGTCCAGTCGGGGCGGGCCCCCAGCATCGGCAGCGACAGCGGCGCCAGCGCGCCACCGGAGGCCGCGATCAGCGCGCGGTCATAGGCATAGCCGCCCGACGCGGTCGCCAGATCGCCCGGGACCGCGAGATAGGCCGGCGCCTCCGCCAGGGGCGTCATCGGGGTCTCAGAGGTCGGCCTCGTACCAGGCCTTGGCCACGTGGCTCTCGTTGAGCGTGACGCGCAGGCGCGTGACGCCTTCGCCCCCGGGGCCGAGGGCGCCCTCGGCCCGCGCCGCGGCGAGGCGGTCGAAGATGTGGCGGCAGAGGAACTCGGTCGTGGTCTTGATGCCCGCGAACTCGGGCATCGCGTCGAGATTGGCGTAGTTGATCGGCGCGAGCGTGGCTTTCAGCGCGTCCAGCGCCCGGCCGATGTCGACCACGATGCCGTCCTCGGTCAGGTCGGGGCGCATGAAGGCGACGTCGACCACATAGGTCGCGCCGTGCAGGTTCTGCGCGGGGCCGAAGACCTCGCCCGGGATGGAGTGGGCGATCATGATGTGCTCGCGCACCTCGACGGCGTACATGGGCGGTCTCCCTCGGCTGTGCGGCGGGTTTAGCGATACACGACGCGCGTGGCGATACCCGGCGCGCCGGGGGCGAGCAGCGCGGGCAGGCGGGCGGGCAGATCGGCGAAGGCCACCTCCTCGGTCACCAGCGCATCGAGGCGGGGATCGGCGCAGAGGGCGAGCGCGCGGTCCAGCCGGTCGGCATGGGTCAGCGCGGCGCGGCGCGAGGGCGCGACATGGCCGACCTGGGTCGAGACGAGGCGGAGGCGGCGGCTGTGGAACGCGCCGCCGAGCGGTACCGCCACGGGCGCGTCGCCGAACCAGGAGGCCTCGATACAGGTGCCCTCGAAGGCCAGCGCGTCGAGCGCGGTGGCGAGGCCCGCGGCGCTGGCCGAGGCGTGGAACACCACGTCGTGGTCGTCGGGCAGGTCCGCGGGGGCCGCGAAGGTGGCGCCGAAAGACGAAACCAACGTCGCGCGGTCGGACAGAATGTCGCAGGCACGCAGCGTCAGGTCGCCGCGGCGGGACAGGACTGAAACAATCAGGAGCCCGACGAGACCGAGGCCTACGACCGCAACCTTCATCCCCGGGGCCAGGGGCGCATCCCAGCTGGCGTTGAGCGCGGTCTCCATGTTGGCGGCCAGGACGGCGCGGGCCGGCGTCAGCCCCTCGGGCAGCGGGCGGGCCATCGCGATGGGCACGCGGATCCGCGCCTGATGCGGCGCGAGCGAGAAAACCTTCTTTCCAACAAGATCTTGTGGCCCATCGCTCACATGGCCTGCCAGCGCATAGCCGTACTTGACCGGGAACGGAAAGGCGCCCTCCTGCATTGGGCAGCGCATACGGTCGATTTCACCTTGGGGAACGCGACCGGAAAACACCAGCCGCTCGGTGCCGCGACTGATCAGCGAGGCCTCGGCGGTGATCTCGACTGACGCGGCGTCCATCACGGTCAGGGGGGTGTCGCGCACTTCCGCGTGATCGGGGGCGACGTACCATAGAGCCGATGACGTATCAGACATCACGTACCTGTCGTTGAGTTTCGATAAGGCCGCGACACCTCTCGCACCGTCCGGGCCTTGCAGGAAAGAGCGCACGCATGACCGACGCCATCGCCACCGCTGCCACGACAGGCGCGCCAATCGCCGGCACCGCTCGCGGGGCCGATGACGACGGTCTGACGCCTGCGGGGCTGCAGCCGCGCGCCCTGCTGGCGCGCCGGCGCGCCGTGGTGATCGGGCTGAACCTGGCGTTGATGGGGCTGCTGACGGCGGGGATCGTGGCGGTCTTCGGCGCGGGCGGCTGGTCGACCAGCGACATCATCATCCTGGTGACCTTCCTGGTGGGCGCGCCCTGGACGGTGATGGGCATGGTCAACGCGCTGCTCGGCCTCTGGCTGCTGCATGCGCCGGGCCTGGCGGGCGGGGGCCGCGCCGCCGCGCTGGCCGCCACCGCGCCGCACCTGGCGGCAGGCGACACCGACGAGGCGCCGCGCCTGCGCACCGCCGTCGCCATGACCGTGCGCAACGAGCCGCCCGAGGCGAGCTTCCGCCGCCTGGTCGAGGTGCGCCGCAGCCTCGACGAGACCGGCCATGGCGCGTGGTTCGATATCTTCATCCTCTCCGACACCACCGATCCCGCCATCGCGGCCGAGGAGGAGGCGATGTTCGCGCGCCTGCGCGGTCGTCTGGGCGGCGCGCGGGCGACCTATCGCCGGCGCACGCGCAACACGGGCTTCAAGGCCGGCAACGTGCGCGACTTCCTGCTGCGCGAGGGGCGGGAGTACCCGCTCTACCTGCCGCTCGACAGCGACAGCCTGATGAGCGGGCGGGACATCCTGCGCCTGGTGCGGATCAGCCAGGCCCATCCCGGCATCGCGATCCTGCAGACGCTGGCGGTGGGCACGCCGTCGGGCAGCCTGTTCGCGCGGCTCTTCCAGTTCGGGATGCGCCACGGGATGCGGTCCTTCACGATGGGGGCCGCGTGGTGGCAGGGCGACTGCGGGCCCTACTGGGGGCACAACGCGCTGATCCGGACCGAGGCCTTCCGCCGCCACTGCCGCCTGCCGGTCCTGCCCGGGCGCCCGCCGCTGGGGGGCCATATCCTCAGCCATGACCAGCTCGAGGCCGCGATGGTGCGCCGCGCGGGCTGGGAGGTGCGCGTCGTGCCGGTCGAGGGCGAGAGCTTCGAGGAGAACCCGCCGACGATCCTCGACTTCATGAAGCGCGACCTCCGCTGGTGCCAGGGCAACATGCAGTACTTCCAGCTGCTGGGGCTGAAGGGCCTGCCGCCCTGCTCGCGCTTCCAGCTGGTCGCGGCGGTGGCGATGTATTTCGGCGCGCCCGCCTGGATGCTGATGACGCTGGCCGCGCTCTCCAAGCTCTTCGTCGCCGATCCGGGCGGCATGGATCTCGAGATCGGCGTGGTGATGTTCTTCGTGATGTTCTCGGTCAGCCTGGTGCCCAAGCTCTGCGGCATCCTCGACGTGGCGCTGACGCGGGGGGGCGCTGCGGCCTATGGCGGGCGGCGCCGCTTTGCGCTGAGTGCGCTGGCCGAGACGGTGTTCTCGATCCTGATGGCGCCGGTCGTGGCGATGCAGGTGACGATCTTCCTGGTGGGCCTGATGTTCGGCAAGCGCGTGGTCTGGGGCGGCCAGCAGCGCGAGGTGCACGGCCTCGGCTGGGGCGAGGCGCTGGCCGCGCTCTGGCCGCAGACGCTGCTGGGCCTCGCGATGCTGACGGCGATCCTGGTGATGGCGGGGCCGGGGCTCCTGGTCTGGGCGGCGCCGATGGTGGCGGGGCTGTCGCTGGCGGTGCCCTTCGCGGTGCTGACCGCTGCGCCCGCCGCCGGCGGCTGGGCCCGGCGCGTCGGCCTGGCCGCGATCCCCGAGGAGCGCGCGCCCTGCGCCAGCCTCGCCCGCGTGCAGGGGGGCGAGCGCGAGGCGCCGCTGGCCGCCGCGGCGTGACAGCCCGGGGGGCCGGTCCCCGCACCCTGCATCCCACCGCGCCCCGGCTTGCAGCGTGCGTGAAACGCACCGCCGGGCCTCGACGCTGGCCACGCGCGTCGACGGCATAGCGGCCTTCGCAGAATTGGAAACACCTGCCGCTTGACGGAGGTGGCGCAACGCGGGATGCGTGTGAGGCGCTGCACCTGCAGCGCAACCCACCATTCCGTCGGAGCCGCGCCCCATGGCCCTTCAGCACCCCTATGTCCTGTTCCTGGGCGACGCGCCCGACCCGCTGGCCGCCAAGGTGGCGCAGGGCATCCGCGACTGGCGCCCCGATGCCAGCGTCGGCCAGATCCGGCTCGAGGGCTGCAAGGCCGACATGCGCCTGCCCGACATGACCGTGGCCGAGGCCGCGGCCGCCGGCGCCAAGACGCTGGTGATCGGCGTCGCCAACCGCGGCGGCAAGATCTCCGAGGCCTGGACCGAGGTGCTGGTCGCTGCGATGGAGGCCGGCATGGACCTCGCCGCGGGCCTGCACACGCTGCTCCGCGACCAGCCGCGCCTGCGCGACGCGGCCGAGCGCACCGGCCGGGCGCTGCACGACGTCCGCCTGCCCGAGGAGGACTATCCGATCGGCGACGGCGCCAGGCGCCCGGGCCGCCGGCTGCTGGCCGTCGGCACCGACTGTTCCTGCGGCAAGATGTACACGACCCTCGCGCTCGAGAAGTCGATGGTCGAGAAGGGCATGAAGGCGAGCTTCCGTGCCACCGGCCAGACCGGCATCCTGATCACGGGCGAGGGCGTGCCGCTGGACGCCGTCGTCGCCGACTTCATGGCCGGCTCGATCGAGACGCTGACGCCGGCCAACGATCCCGACCACTGGGACCTGGTCGAGGGGCAGGGCTCGCTCTTCCACCCCTCGTTCTCGGGCGTCACGCTGGCGCTGATCCACGGCTCGCAGCCCGATGCGCTGGTCCTCTGCCACGAGCCCACGCGCACCCATATGCGCGGCCTGCCGCACTATCCCTCGCCGCGGCTGGAGGACCTGGCCGACATGGTCCTGCCGCTGGCGCGCGTCGTGAACCCGGCCGTCAGGGTGGTCGGCGCCTCGATCAACACCGCCGCGCTCGACGATACCGCGGCCCGCGACTATTGCGACGACATGGAGGCCAGGCTGGGCCTGCCCACCGTCGACCCGTTCCGCGAGGGCGCCGGTCGCCTGGCCGATGCGCTCGCCGACTGGAAAGCGTGATCTGGATAGCGTGACCT
>JBCBPG010000250.1:0-6450 GCA_039820865.1 Pseudomonadota bacterium | reverse complement strand
GAGGGCGTCTGTCTCGAGGCGATGCCGCCTGCCCGTGCCGCCGAGGATCCGCTGATGGCGGCGGTCACGGCGATCGAGGCCGAGGGCGCACGCATCCCTGGCTTTGGCGCTGAGCTGGCTGACTGGGTGCTGCGCGT
This sequence comes from Pseudomonadota bacterium, assembly GCA_039820865.1. Taxonomy (GTDB): domain Bacteria; phylum Pseudomonadota; class Alphaproteobacteria; order Rhodobacterales; family Rhodobacteraceae; genus Thermohalobaculum. Next base: position 6,313 of record JBCBPG010000250.1, on the reverse strand, counting down.
GCTGACACCGCTGGATGCGGCCGAGGCGCGGCTGATGCGGGCGTCGGCCCACCTGGCCGACATCGCGTGGCGGAGCCATCCCGACCACCGGGTCGCGGCGTCCTGGGAGCTGGCGACGCGCGCCACGCTGACGGGCATCGGCCATCCGGGCCGCGTGCATCTCGGCCTCGCGCTTGCCACCCGCTACCGGCGCAGCCGCAAGGTGGAGGAGGAGATCCCCGCGCTCTCGCTCCTCGACGCGGCGGGGCGGGAGCGGGCGGTGGCGCTGGGGCTGGCACTGCGTCTCGGCTGTTCGCTGGCGGCCTGTGCGCCCGGGGTGCTGGGCCGGGTGCGTCCGGTCCGGGCCGAGGGGGCGCTGGGGCTGGAGATCGATGCCGAGGCGGCCGAGATGGCGGGCGAGGACAGCGTCAAGCGCCTGGGCCACCTGGCGCGCCACCTGGGTCTCGCGCCGCTGCCGGTCGCCATCCGGCCCTGATTCGGCCCTGGTCCGGCGCTGAGCCGTCCCCAGCGGTCGCCCGGCCGTCGCCTGAGCTGCCATGCGGCCGCGAGTGGCGGCGGGTGACTGGCGACGGGCTGGGGGGCAAAGGGCCGGGGGGGCGACGGGCGACGGCACAAAAAGGAAATGGCCCGTCCATCGAACGGGCCAGTGCCAACCGGGTTGCCCCGGCGCTCTGTGGTCGGGCCGTTGGATCGCCCGTGAAGCTGTTATAGCCGGATTTGTGACATTTCCAAGAAGTCCGTTGTTTGTCCCGTTGGGGGACGATCCGCTCAACGCAGATCAGCACCATGTCGATCGCCTGCAGCCGGTTGGACGGGAAACCGGCGACCTGATCGCCCGGTTGACGGACCTCGGCCAGCGGGGATCCGGTCCGCCCTGTCGTCCCCGTTGCCGACGGTGGCGATACCTCGCGCAGGGGCGCCGGTCCGATCTGGCGGCGGCCCGGCGCTTGCGAAACGCAGGGCGGCGCCTTAGGGCAGGGCGACGCCTGCCTGACGACCAGCCCGTGCCCGCCCGACGCCCGAGCGTCGTTTCCCGTGGCCCTCCGACCGGATCCCCGCCGATGCGCCTCACCCGCTACTTCCTGCCTGTCCTCAAGGAGAACCCGGCCGAGGCGCAGATCGTCTCGCACCGGCTGATGCTGCGCGCGGGCATGATCCGCCAGGCCTCGGCCGGCATCTATTCCTGGCTGCCGCTCGGCTACACGGTGCTGCGCAACATCGAGCGGATCGTGCACGAGGAGCAGCAGCGGGCAGGCGCGATCCCGGTGCTGATGCCGACGATCCAGTCGGCCGATCTCTGGCGCGAGAGCGGGCGCTACGACGCCTACGGCCCCGAGATGCTGCGCATCCGCGACCGCCACGACCGCGACATGCTGTTCGGCCCGACGAACGAGGAGCAGATCACCGAGATCTTCCGCGCCTCGGCCACGTCGTATCGCGACGTGCCCAAGATGCTGTACCACATCCAGTGGAAGTTCCGCGACGAGATCCGGCCGCGCTTTGGCGTGATGCGCGGGCGCGAGTTCCTGATGAAGGACGGCTACTCGTTCGACGTCGACCGTGCGGCGGCCGAGGTCAGCTACAACAAGATGATGGTCAGCTACCTCGCCACCTTCCAGCGCCTCGGCCTGCAGGCGGTGCCGATGCAGGCCGAGAGCGGGCCGATCGGCGGCGATCTGGCGCATGAGTTCCTGGTGCTGGCCGAAACGGGCGAGAGCGAGGTTTTCCTCGACCGGGTCATGACCTCGAAGCATCTCGACGTCTCGACGGTCGACTACGAGGACGACGCGGCGCTGGCCGCGATCCGACGCGACTGGACCGCGCCCTATGCCCGGACCGACGACACCCACGAGCAGGCGGTGTTCGAGGCGTGCGTGACCGAGGGCGACCGCGTCACCGCGCGGGGCATCGAGGTCGGCCACATCTTCTATTTCGGCACCAAGTATGCCGAGCCGCTGGGCGCGCTGATCACCGACCGCGAAGGCGCGCGGGCGCCGGTCCACGGCGGCAGCTACGGCATCGGCGTGAGCCGCCTTGTCGGCGCGCTGATCGAGGCGAACCACGACGACAAGGGCATCATCTGGCCCGAGAGCGTGACGCCCTTCGCCGTGGGTATCGTGAACCTCAAGCAGGGCGACGCTGCGACCGATGCTGCCTGCGCCGATCTCGAGGGCCGGCTGGCGGCGGCGGGGCTCAGCGTCCTCTACGACGACCGCGACGAGAGGGCCGGCGCCAAGTTTGCCACCATGGAGCTGATCGGCCTGCCCTGGCGCATCACGGTCGGCCCCCGCGGCCTTGCCGCCGGTACGGTCGAGCTTGCCAGCCGCCGCACCGGCGAGACCGAGGGGCTGTCGGCCGAGGCCGCCGTCGCGCGGCTGGCCGGCATCTACGCCGGCGTCTGATCCCTGACACCGAGCGGGGCGCGCTTGAGCGGCGCCCCTGCAGGCCACCTCTGCCCGAGCCCTGCGGTTGCGGCTGTCCGGTCCCCGACCCTCCCGCGTCAGTATGTCGGCGATTCCCTGAACCGGTCCCTAAGCTCGACGGGTTCCGTTGCGGATCGGTGCCCTGCAGCGTTCGCCAGATGCTAACGCCTTCGTCGATAGAATGACGCGGGTGGGCAGGGCGCCCCACCCGCGCCGCCGCTGCGGGCTAGCCGCCCAGGATCTCGGTGATGTTGGAGAGGATGTAGCCCATCAGCAGGACGCCGATCACGACCATGGCGATCCAGGTGACCACCTGGAACAGGATCGCTGTGCCGCCCAGGACGACGCCGCCCGCAGCCAGCCGCCAGGGCGCGCCCGTCGCGAAGGCGGCGAGCGAGGCGATCAGCGCCGCGCCGGCGAGTACCGGGCCCACGATGCGCAGGATGTCGTCGATGTCGTAGGCCCGGGCCTCGACCGCCGCCGGCGCGCCGGACATCGCCCGCTCGGCCGCGGCACGGATGCCGACGGCGGTATCGGCGATCACGTCCTCCAGCGCCGGCTGCGGCGCGAAGGGGCCTGCCCAGAAATGCACCATGACCAGCATCAGCCCGATCGCGCCGAGACCGAAGCCCGCCATCGCGAGCCAGCCGCCCGTTCCCTCGACCCTCTCCATTCGCACCTCCCATTGTCACCCATTCGTGAACTGGTGACGCAGCGATGAAGATGGAAGGGGACTGTCCCGACCCGGGACGGCGGCGCCGGAGGCGCCAGGCCCGCCGCGTTGGACCTGCCGCCGCCGGATCGCTATGGAGGGCCCGCCCGGCACGGGCTGATCGCGCAGGATGCCAGCATGACCGACCAACCGGCCCCACCGCCGGCCCCGCTACCGGCGCCGCTGCCGGCCGCCGCCGCTCCGCCGGGAGGGGCGGGCGCGTTCTCGCGGCTCGAATGGATGATCGCCGGGCGCTATCTCCGCTCGCGCCGGCGCGAGGGCGTGATCTCGGTGATCGCGGGCTTCTCGCTGGTCGGCATCATGCTGGGCGTGGCGACGCTGATCATCGTCATGTCGGTGATGAACGGGTTCCGCGTCGAGCTGACCCAGCGCATCCTCGGCGCCCAGTCCCATATCACGGTGCTGCCCTACCAGGGTGGGCGGATCGACGGTTACGAGGGGCTGGCGGACCGGATCGCGGGGATCGAGGGTGTCACGCGCTCGGCCCCGGTGATCGAGCGCCAGGTGCTGGCCTCCAGCGACGGGGGCAACACGGGCGTACTGCTCCGCGGCATGGCGCGCGCCGATATCGACAGTCTCGAAGGCGTGGCGAACCCGGAGACCGCCTTCGGCTCGCTTGACCGTTATGGCGAGGGGGTTGCGCTGGGCGCGGGCGTGGCGCGCAAGCTGGGCGTCGGCGTGGGCGACCGGGTGACGATCCTGACCCCGCGCGGCACCGTCACGCCCTTTGGCGTCACGCCGCGCTCCAAGGGCTACGAGGTCACCTATGTCTTCCGCATCGGCATGGCGCAGTACGACAACGCCTATGTCTTCATGCCGCTGGCCGAGGCGCAGGCCTTCTTCTCCAGTCCCGACCGGATCGACCATATCGAGGTGATGCTGACGGACCCCTATGCGCTCGAGGCCGTGGGCGGCGAGATCCTGCCGGCTCTCGGCGAGTGCTGTTATCTCTGGAACTGGCAGCGGGCGAACGGTGCCTTTCTGGCGGCGCTGGATGTCGAGCGGCGGGTGATGTTCATCATCCTGGCGCTCATCATCCTGGTCGCCGCGCTCAACATCATCTCGGGGCTGACGATGCTGGTGAAGGACAAGGGGCGCGACATCGCGATCCTGCGCACCATGGGGCTGACGCGGGGGGCGATCCTGCGGGTCTTCTTCATCTGCGGCGCCACGATCGGGGTGGTGGGCACGGTGCTGGGGGTGGTGCTGGGCGTGCTCTTCACGCTCAACATCAGCGAGATCCAGGCGGCGGTCGAGGCGCTCTCGGGCGGCGAGGTCTGGAACCCCGAGATCCGGATGCTGACCCGCGTGCCTGCCGTCATGGTGCCTGGCGACGTGGTGACGACGGTGATGATCGCGCTGGGGCTGAGTTTCGCGGCCACCTGGTACCCGGCGCGCCGGGCCGCGCGCCTTGACCCGGTCGAGGCGCTTCGCCGTGAGTGAGGGCATGGGGCGCGTGGCCCTGTCGCTGGCGGGGATCGTCCGCGGCTTCGGGCGCGACGAGGCGCGGGTCGAGGTGCTACGCGGCGTCGACCTGGCGCTGCATGCGGGCGAGGCGGCGGCGCTGGTCGCTCCGTCCGGCGCGGGCAAGTCGACGCTGTTGCAGATCGCGGGGCTGCTCGACACGGCGGACGAGGGTGTTGTGAGCCTCGCGGGAAACCCGATCGCCGCGCTGGACGATGCCGCGCGGACGCGGGCGCGCTGTCGCCATCTCGGCTTCGTCTACCAGTTCCACCACCTGCTTCCCGAGTTCACGGCCGAGGAGAACGTGACGCTGCCGCAGATGGCGGCGGGGGTGGAGCGGGGGGCGGCGAGGGCGCGCTCGCTCGACCTGCTGGGGCGCGTCGGCCTCGGCCATCGCATGGGGCACCGGCCGGGCGAGCTGTCGGGGGGCGAGCAGCAGCGCGTCGCCATCTGCCGCGCGCTCGCCAACGCGCCCGACGTGCTGCTGGCCGACGAGCCGACCGGCAATCTCGATCCCGAGACCGCCGACGGCGTGTTCCAGGTGCTGATGGGGCTGGTGCGCGAGACGGGGCTGGCGGCGCTGATCGCCACGCATAACCACGACCTCGCGCGCCGCATGGACCGGGTGCTGCGGCTCGAGTCAGGCCGGCTGGTCCCGGCCTGAGCCGGCTGCGTCAGGCCGGCCGCGCCCGGGGAGCGCCCTGCACCAGCCGGTCGAGCGCCCAGGCGTCCTCGCGGCGAAAGGCCATCAGCACCAGCGAGCCGGCCGCGACGATGGCCGAGGGGTAGAACAGCTTGTTAACCGTCCCCGGCGCCTCGCCCGGCATGAACAGCCAGAACGGGTCGAGCACCGACTGCCAGACCGCGACGGCGACGAAGGTGTTCATCACGACCTGGACCGCCAGCAGCGGGCCGCGGAGCAGGCCCAGCGCCAGCGCGATCGCGGCCACGACCTGGAACCAGCCGAAGGCGATCAGCAGCGCGTCGACGCTGAAGAACCCGCCATAGAAGGCGTTCGAGACGGCCTGGCCCACGCCCATGTCGAGGCCCTTGACCAGGCCCCACCAGAACATGAGGCCGGCGGTGGTGACACGCAGCGCCATGAGCCCGGCGCGCTTGGCGGTCTCGCCCGTCAGGGCATCGTCGAGGCGGTCGATGGTGGTCATGCGATCCTCCGGGGGAATGACGTTGCGTTGCAACATGGGACGCATGCGCGCTGGCGGCGCGTGGCTTCACGCAACCTTGAGATGACCGTGAGGCCCGCTCAGCGCCAGCCCTGGACCATGGCGCATAGCAGCTCGAACAGGATCGTCGCGCCATTGAGCGCCGTGATCCCGCCCACATCGAACGGCGGCGAGACCTCGACCATGTCGGCCGCGCGGATGTCCAGCGTGCCCAGCCGGCGGACCATCCCCTGCGCCTCGCGCATGGTGAGACCCCCGGCCTCGGGCGTCCCGGTGCCGGGCGCGTAGACCGGGTCGAGCGCGTCGATGTCGAAGGAGACGTAGGCCGGCGTGTCGCCCACGATCGCCAGCGCCTCGTCCATCACCGCCTGCCAGCCGCGCGCCTCGACCTCCTCGATCGGGATGACCCGCATGCCGGACGCCGCGCTGAAGGCCCAGAAATCCGGTGTCGCGACCGAGCCGCGGATGCCGATCTGCACGGTCTTCTGCGGCAGGATCAGGCCCTCGTC
>JBCBPG010000249.1:0-6476 GCA_039820865.1 Pseudomonadota bacterium | reverse complement strand
CGCTGCCGTCCGAGGGCGAGGCACGGCTGCTCGAGGCGGCGCTGGTGGCCGCGGTCGATCACGGGCCGCAGGCGCCCTCGATCGCCGCCGCGCGCATGGCCGTCACCTGCGGGCTGTCGCTGAACGGCGCGATGGCGAACGCGGTCAACATGCTGGACGACGTCCACGGCGGGGCGGGCGAGCAGGCGGTCGCGCTCTACCGCGCCATCGACGCCGCCGGCGGTGCCGAGGAGGCCGGGGCGCAGATCGCCCGCTGGCAGGCCGAACGCTCGCGCTTCGTCCCCGGCTTCGGCCACCGCTTCCACAAGCCCGTGGACCCGCGGGCGCCGCGCCTGCTGGCGCTGGTCGATGCGGCAGCGGCCGAGGGCCACGTCTCCGGCCGCTTCGCCACCATCGGCCGCGCCATCGAGGCATGCCTGGCCGAGGCCAAGGGAAAACCGGTGCCGATGAACATCGACGGTGCCACGGCGGTCATCTACGCCGAGCTCGGCTTCGAGCCGCCGCTGGCGCGCGGGCTCTTCTGCCTCTCCCGCTCGGTCGGCGCCATGGCGCATGGCTGGGAGCAGATGCAGCAGGGCGGGCGCAACAAGGGCCCGACGCCCCCGCATTACCGCTGGACCTATACCGGAACGCCCTGAATAGTGGCGGGTAAAACAACACCCGATACCACCCTGGGAGGACACCGATGACCCTGACCCGTCGCACCGTTATGGCCGCGCTGGCCGCCACGTCGCTGATCGCCACGCCCGCCGTGGCCGCCGATGTCGAGGAGCTGCACTTCCTCATCCCCGGCGGCGCAGGCGGCGGCTGGGACGGCACCGCCCGCGGCACGGGCGAGGCGCTGACCAAGGCCGGCATCGTCGGCTCGGCGACCTACGAGAACATGTCCGGCGGCGGCGGCGGCAAGGCCATCGCGCACCTGATCGAGACCGCCGACAGCCAGCACGGCACGCTGATGGTCAACTCGACCCCCATCGTGATCCGCTCGCTGCAGGGCGTCTTCCCGCAGAACTTTCGCGATCTGACCCTCGTGGCAGGGACCATCGGCGACTACGGCGCGCTGGTCACGAATGCCGACAGCGACATCAAGACCTTCGGCGACCTGATCGCGGCCTATGACGCCAACCCGAACAGCGTCGCGGTCGGCGGCGGCTCGGTCGCGGGCGGCATGGACCACCTGGTCGCGGCGATGGTGATGAAGTCGGCCGGCAAGAACCCGCTCGAGGTCAAGTACATCCCCTACGACGCGGGCGGCAAGGCGATGGCCGGCCTTCTCTCGGGCGAGATCAAGGCGCTCTCGACCGGCTTTTCCGAGGCGGCCGAGATGGCGCGCCAGGGCCAGGTCAACATCCTCTGCGTCACCGCCGAGGAGCGGCTGGACGGCTTCGCCGACTACCCGACCTGCAAGGAATCTGGTGCGGACACGACCTTCGTGAACTGGCGGGGCTTCTTCGGCGCCCCGGGCCTGCCGGACGACAGGAAGGCCGCCTACATCGCCGCGCTCGACAAGATGTACGGCACGTCGGAGTGGGAAGAGGTCCGCGCCCGCAACGGCTGGGTCGAGATCTTCAACCCGGGCGACGATTTCGAGGCCTTCCTGGTCGAGCAGGAGACCCAGATCGGCGACCTGATGAAGGAACTCGGCTTCCTCTGAGGCCCGGTCTCCAGGGGTGGGCAGATCGCCCACCCTACCAGGCAGCCCCGTAGGGTGGGCAATATGCCCACCGCCGGGCACGCCTGACGCCGCCGTCCGCAGTCCGCGCTACCGGAGGCCCGCCATGACCCTGCTCACCAAGGACCGGATCGGCGCGCTGCTCGTGCTGGCCTTCTGCTCGGCCTACTGGTTCTTCACCTACGACATCCGCCTCCTGCCGTTCCAGCAGGCCGCCGCCTTCCACGCGCGGACCATGCCCGAGGCGCTGTCGGTCCTCGGCGTCGTGCTCTGCCTCGCGATCCTGGTCTTTCCCGGCAGTGACGAAAAGCTGGACCTGCGCGGCTTCAAGTGGGGCCTCGGCGCGGTGATGCTGGGGCTGATGGTGTTCTACGGCCTCACGCTGCGGTCGCTCGGCTTCATCCCGTCGACCACGCTGTTCCTGATCGGCGGCTACATGGCGCTGGGCGAGCGCAAGGCGCTGACGCTCCTCCTCGCCTCGCTGCCGGTGGTCGTGGCCTTCTGGGCGCTGATGACGCACGGCCTCGACATCTACGTCGCGCCCTGGCCCGAGTTCCTGCGCGAGAGTGCGGGGTCGTGAGGACGCGCGCCCTCGGCATTGGCCTTGGCCTAGTCGCGGCGCTCCTGCTCGCCGCCGCTGCCGGCCCGGCATGGGCCGGCGACATCAGCGGCGCCGAGGATCATCCGGTCGTCACGCGCTATCCCGGACACGATCTTCGCTGGCAGCGCATCGAGACCTGGCGGCCCTTCCCGCTCCCCTTCGGCCCGGTGACGGGCTACCGCGCCATCGACGACGTGGTCGAGATCGAGGGCCGCGTCACGCGCAGCTTCTACCGCTACGAGGGCCGCGAGCGGGACTTCGCCGAGGTTTTTCTGGACTATCGCGACGCGCTGGCGGCGGCGGGGTTCGAGATCCTGGGCGAGGGGTCCTCGACCACCCGCGCGGGCACCGCGGTCGGCGGGCGGCAGTGGTGGGACGTCTATCTCCGCACCAACCCGCTCGACGACCCGGACGAGGCAGGCGTGCTGGCGATGGGCACGTCCTCGCAGGGCGGCGCGGGCGCCGTGGTCGCCACCCGGGACCGGGCGGCCGGGCGCGTCTATGTCGCGATCCTGGTCGAGCAGCACGCCGAGGACATCGTCGCCACGCTGGTCGACGTGATCGAGATCGCCGCCGCCGAGACCGGCCTGGTTGCCATCGACCCCGAGGCGATCGGGCGCGACATGGCCGAGAAGGGCCGCGTCGTCCTCGACGGCCTCTTCTTCGACTTCGACGCGGCGACGCTGACAGCCGAGAGCGACGCGGCACTGGCCAACATCGCCGCCTGGCTCGGCGAGAACCCGGGGCGCTTCTTCGTGGTCGGCCATACCGATGCAAAGGGCGGGCTCGACTACAACCTCCGCCTTTCGGGCGAACGCGCCGCGGCGGTGGTCGAGGCGCTCGGCGCGCACGGCGTCGAGACCGGCCGGCTCGACCCGCGCGGGGTGGGCCCGCTGGTGCCCGTCTTCACCAATGCCGAGGACGCCGGTCGCGCCCGCAACCGCCGCGTCGAACTGGTCGAGCGGCCGGACTGAGGCGCGGCCCGCCACGACCCGAGGAGTGAACCGATGATCGATGGCATCCTGATCGGGCTCGGCACGGCCCTGACGTTCCAGAACCTGATCATGGTGATGGTGGGCTGCCTGGTCGGCACCTTCATCGGCATGCTGCCCGGCCTCGGCCCGATGTCGGCGATCGCGCTGATGATCCCGATCGCCATCGGCTTCGACCCGGCCGCGGGCATCATCCTGATGGCGGCCGTGTACTACGGCGCGATCTTCGGCGGCTCGACCTCGTCGATCCTGATCAACGCGCCGGGCGTCGCCTCGACGGTCGCGACCTCGTTCGACGGCTATCCGCTGGCCAAGCAGGGGCATGCGGGCAAGGCGCTGGCCATCGCGGCCTATTCGTCCTTCGCGGGCGGCGTGATCGGCGCGCTGCTCCTGCTCTTTGCCGCGCCGCAGCTCGCCAGCGTCTCGCTCGCCTTCCAGTCGACCGACTACTTCGCGCTCATGGTCCTCGGGCTGACCGCCGTCGCGGCCTTCGCCGGGCGCGGGCAGGTGCTGAAGGCGCTGCTGATGACCGTCGTCGGCCTGATGCTCTCGACCGTGGGCACCGACCAGACGCAGGGCATCCAGCGCTTCACCTTCGGCATGATCGACCTGCTGGACGGCGTGTCGTTCCTGCTGCTGGCCATGGCGACCTTCGCGCTCAGCGAGGCGCTGATGAGCGTGCTCCGCCCCGTCTCGGAGGCCGACCGCCAGCGCGAGATGGACGCCCAGCGTGGCGTCGGCTCGATGAAGGTCAGCCGCCGCGAGGCGGTGGAGATCGCGCCCGTCATCGGCCGCTCCTCGATCCTCGGCTTTCTCATCGGCGTGCTGCCGGGCGCCGGCGCCACCATCGCCAGCTTCCTCGCCTATGGCACCGAGCAGCGGCTGGCCGGCCCCAAGAAGGGTGCCGAGTTCGGCCATGGCTCGGTCCGCGGTCTCGCCGCGCCCGAGAGCGCGAACAACGCCGCCGCGACCGGCTCCTTCGTGCCGCTGCTGACGCTCGGCATCCCGGGCTCGGGCACCACGGCGATCATGCTGGGCGCGCTCATCTCCTACGGCATCCAGCCGGGACCGCGGCTCTATCTCGACCAGCCGGACGTGTTCTGGTCGGTCATCATCTCGATGTGGATCGGCAACATCATCCTGCTGATCCTGAACCTGCCGCTGATCCCCTACATCGCGCGCATCCTGGCGATCCCGGGGCGGTTCCTCTTGCCGCTGATCTTCTTCTTCTCGCTGATCGGGGTCTATTTCGTCAGCTTCAACACCTTCGACATCCACATGATGGTGATCTTCGCGGTCGCCGCGGTGGCGCTGAGGCTGCTGGGCTTCCCGATGGCGCCGATGATCCTGGGCTACATCCTCGGCGGCATGATGGAGGAGAACCTGCGCCGCGCCCTCCTGATCAACGACGACAGCTGGTCCTTCCTCTGGGAGCGCCCGCTGACGCTCTCGATCCTGCTGATCGCGGCCGCGACGATGCTGATCCCGATGCTCTGGCCGATGGTCGCGCGCCTTCTGGGCCGCAGGCGCGAGGAAGCGGGCGAGGGCGGCTGACGCGCCTTCCCTCGGCCCGCACCCGCGGTGCACAATCCGGGGACGAACGTCGGGCCGCCCCACCGCCCGCCATGGTCACCCGGGGAGGGCCGCAATGACGGCGCCCGCTGCATCCGCGCCGCCCGAGCACCCCCTGGCGCTCGATCACGCCCGCTTCACCGCCGAACCCGGCCGGCATGTCGGCGTCATCGACATCGGCTCGAACTCGGTGCGCCTGGTCGTCTACGACCAGCTCTCCCGCGCGCCCTTCCCGCGCTTCAACGAGAAGGCGCTCTGCCGTCTCGGCGCCCGGCGCGGCGAGGACGGCAGCCTGGCGCCCGCCGCCATTGACCACGCGCTGCGCACCGTCGAGCGCTTCTTCACCATCTCGCGCGCCATGGGGGTCGAGCGGATCGACGTGCTGGCGACCGAGGCGGTGCGCCGCGCGCCCAACGGCGACACGCTGATCGAGGGCATCCGCGAGCGCTGCGGCGCCGAGACGCGCTGTCTCTCGGGCGACGAGGAGGCGGCCTACAGCGCGCTCGGCGTGGTCGCAGGCTTTCACCGCCCGCAGGGGCTCATGGGCGATCTCGGCGGCGGCAGTGTCGAGATCGCCGAGGTGCTGGACGACCGGGTGGGCGCACGGCGGGTGAGCCTGCCGCTCGGCAGCCTGCCGGTCGCCGCCCTCCTGGCCGAGGGTCACGGCGCGGCCAAGAAGCAGGTCGACACGCTGGTGCGCGACGCGCTGCCGCCGATGCTGACCCGCCCGGTCTTCTATGCCGTCGGCGGCGGCTGGCGGGCGATCGCGCGGGTGGCGCTGGCACGCGAGGCGCCGCTCTGCCGCGCGACCCATGGCTTCGCGCTGTCCGCCCGCGCGGCCCGGACGCTGGCCAAGGAGATCGCCCGCGCCGCCCCGGAGGACCTGGCCGCCATGCCCGGCGTCCCCGCGCGCCGGCTCAGCACGCTGTCCGCCGCCGCGCTGGTGCTCGACCGCATCCTCAAGGCGCTGAAACCCGAGCGCGTGGTGTTCTCCTCGCTGGGGCTGCGCGAGGGCTGGCTCTACGGCCTTCTGTCCGAGACCGAGCGCGGACGCGACCCGCTGGTCGAGGGGGCGCAGACCTTCGGCACGCCCCGCGCCCGCGTGCCCGCCTTCGCCGCCGCGCTGGTACGCTTCACCGACACCCTGTTCCCCGGCGAGGACATGGCAGAGAGGCGCCTCCGCCTTGCTGCGGCGGCGCTATCGGACATCGCCTGGCGCGAGCAGGGCGGCAACCGCGCGGGCGAGGCGTTTCGCCGGGTGCTGCACCTGCCCTTCGTCGGCCTCGACCACGCCGAGCGCGTGTTCCTCGCCGCCGTGCTGCACGCCCGCCACGGCGGCAAGCCCGAGGACCCGGTGCTGGCGGGCGCCGAGGCCTATCTCTCGGCCAGCCTGCTGCGCCGCGCCCAGATCCTGGGCCGGGCGCTGCAGCTCGGCTACCGCTTCTCGGGCAGCGTGCCCGCGATCCTCGACCGTGCGCATCTGGACATCGGAACCGACCGCGACGCCCCCTGCGCCCGACCGCGGGCCCGACCCGGGCGTGGCGCGGGCGACGATCGATCCGCTGAAGGCGATCGCGCTGGCGGGTGGCGACCATGGCGACCCGTTCCGCCTGCTCGGCAGGCACGAGGTACCGGGCGG
>JBCBPG010000248.1:0-6486 GCA_039820865.1 Pseudomonadota bacterium | reverse complement strand
GCGATGGCGGCTCGCTGCTGCCTCCCGGCGCGCCGCAGACCCCGCCCGCCGCGGAGTGAGGCCCGGCATGGGCGACCGGCCCGCCGGCGCCGGCCCGCTCGCCCGCGCCGCCACAAAGCTCGAAGCGCTCCTCGCCGCCCTGCTCGCAGGCGCCGCGGCCAGCCCCGCCCGCGCCATGGCGGTCGCGGGGCTCGTGGCGCTTCTCGCAACGCTGCCGGGGCTCACCAGCCTGCCGGTCACCGACCGCGACGAAGCCCGCTTCGCGCAGGCCACGAAGCAGATGCACGAGACCGGCGACCTCGTGGACATCCGCTTCCAGGACGCGCCGCGCTGGAAGAAGCCGGTCGGGATCTACTGGCTGCAGGCGGCCACCACCCTGCCCTTCGGCGGCGCGGAGGCGTCGATCTGGGCCTACCGGCTTCCCTCGCTCCTCGGCGCGGTTCTGGGCGCGATGGCCACCCTCTGGGCCGCGCGCGCACTGCTGGCGCCGCCTGCGGCGCTCCTCGCAGGTCTCGCCCTCGGCACCACGGTCCTGGTGGCGGCCGAATCGACGATCGCCAAGACCGACGCTGCGCTGATGCTGACCGCCGTCCTCGCCCTCGGCGCGCTGCTGCGGGTGCTGGTGGGGCAGGCCGGGCGCGGGACCTGGCTTGTCTTCTGGCTCGCCATGGCAGCGGCGATCCTGCTCAAGGGCCCGATCGTGCCGCTGATCGCGCTCCTGGCACTCGGCGCGGTGGCGCTGGCGGACCGACGGGTGCCGAGCCTCGCAGCCCTGCGCCCGCTGCCGGGGATCGGCCTCACGGTGCTGCTCGTCGCGCCCTGGCTCATCACCATCTGGATCATCTCCGACGGACGCTTCTTCGCCGAGAGCGTGGGCGAGGACCTGCTCGGCAAGGTGGCTGAGGGCAAGGAGAAGCACTGGGGCCCGCCCGGGCTCTACAGCGCCATCGTCTGGGGCACGTTCTGGCCCTGGGCCGCCTTCCTGCCCGGGGCGCTGGCGGCCGCCTGGGCGGCGCGGTCGAGCCGGGTCGTGCTGCTGCTGGCGGCCTGGGTGCTGCCCTGGCTGGTCGCGATCTGGGAGGTCTCGGGCGGCGGCTTCTTTGCCGAGGCGGTGGGCGAGGACCTGCTCGGCAAGGTCTCCGAGGGCAAGGAGAAGCACTGGGGCCCGCCCGGCCTCTACACCGCGATCGTCTGGGGCACGTTCTGGCCGCTGGCGGGGCTGCTGCCGGGCGCCATCGCGACGCTCTGGGCGCGCCGGGCGGCGGTTCGGGAGGGCGCGCTGATGGTGGCGCTGGCCTGGATCCTGCCCTTCTGGATCGTGCTCGAGGCGGTGCCCACCAAGCTCCCGCACTACGTTCTGCCACTCTACCCCGCGCTCGCGATCCTGGTCGCCTGGCACGTGCTGGAGGGCGAGGCCCCCGCCCGGCGATGGCTGGTCCGGGCGGGCGCGGTGGTCACGGCGCTGCCGGGGCTGGCGCTGGGCCTCGCCGCCATCGTGCTGCCCGTGGCGCTGGAGGGACGGCTGGTGGCTGGTGCCGCGCTGCTGGGCCTTGCCGGCGCGGTGCTGGCGCTGGTGGCCGGGCGGGCGGCGCTGCAGGGGCGGATGCTGGCGCAGGCGGGTGCGGGCGGGCTCTCGGCGCTGGCCGTGATCGCCGCCGCGCTGCAGTTCGCGCTGCCCGCGCTCGACAGCGCCTTCGCCACGCCTCGCCTGGTGGCGATGGCCGAGCCCTGGCGCGCCTGTGGCCAAGGCCCGCTGGTCTCGATCGGGTACCGCGAACCCTCGCTGGTCTTCACCGCGGGCACCGACACGCTGATGCCGACGACCGACGAGGGCGCCGATCTGCTCGCCCGCCCCGGGGCCGTCGCGCTGGTCACCGACCGACGGCGCGCGCGGCTGGAGGCGCTGATGGCCGAGCGCGGCGGCCCCCGTCTCGTCGAGCGCGACGCCCACCGCTACTTCAACTACAACCGCGGGAACTGGGAGACGACGCGCCTGATGACCGCCGACGATCCCCGCTTCGACGCCTGCGGCTGATCCGGGGCGCGCCCCCACCCGCGTCAGCGTGAGGCCGACTCGCTGAACCGGCGGCTAACGCAGGCCCGGGCGTTGCGCCTCGCAACCCCGCGGCGTTCGCAGAAAAGTCACCATCCCCCCCGTAGGCTGACGCGGGAGGGGGCGAGCTCCACGAGAAGCTGACCCGTGCACCCCGGCCCACCGACCATGCGGCACCGCAGCCACGCGGCCCCCGCCCGCCCCTGCCCGGTCCCGGCCCGGGCTTTCCACGCGCCCGCACCCTGCCTATACCGCGCCGACGGAGGGACCTCGCATGACCGAGACCGCTGGCGCGCCGCGTTTCACGGTGATTGCGCCGATGCTGAACGAGGCGGAGAATGTCGGCCGGCTCGCCGACGAGATCGCGACCGCCTGCGCGCCCATCGGCCCCTTCGAGGCAATCTTCGTCAATGACGGCTCGACGGACGGGACCGACCGCGCAATCGCCGAGGCGCGCATGCGTCACCCCTGGCTGCGCGAGCTCCGTCACGCCGCGCCATGCGGCCAGTCGGCCGCCGTCCGCTCGGGCGTGATCGCGGCGCGCGCACCGGTCTGCGCGACCCTGGACGGCGACGGCCAGAACCCGCCGGCCGAGATCCCGAAGCTGGTCGCGCCGCTGCTGGCCGGTGGAACGCGCCCCGGGCTGGTCGCGGGCCAGCGGGTCGGCCGCCAGGACACGGCGTCGAAGAAGCTCGCCTCGCGGGCGGCCAACGCGTTGCGCTCGCGCCTCCTCGGCGACGACACGCGCGACACCGGCTGCGGGCTCAAGGCCTTTCCGCGCGACGTGTTCCTCGGCCTGCCCTTCTTCGACCACCTGCACCGCTACCTGCCGGCGCTGGTGCGGCGCGAGGGGCTGGAGGTCGTGCTGGTCGATGTCAGCCACCGCGCGCGCGATGCGGGGCGCTCGAAATACACCAATCTGGGCCGCGCGCTGGTGGGCATCACCGATCTCTTCGGCGTCTGGTGGCTGACGCGGCGGCGGCGGCTGGCGCGCGTCGTCCACGAGGACGCCGCCCCGGGGCCCGGCGCATGACCGAGACGCTGATGGGCTTTCTCGGCGCCCAGACCCGGGTCGAGCTGGTATGGATTCTCGTCGGGCTCGGCGGGCAGCTCCTCTTCATGGGCCGCTTCCTGGTGCAGTGGATCGCGTCCGAGCGGGCGCAGCGCTCGGTCGTGCCGGTGGCGTTCTGGTGGCTCTCGATCGGCGGCGCCGCGATCCTGCTGGCCTATGCGATCTGGCGCGCCGACCCGGTCTTCATCCTGGGCCAGACGCTTGGCTTCTTCATCTACGCCCGCAACCTCTGGCTCATCCGCGCCGAGGGCCGGCGGGCGCGCCAGCTCGGCTCGGTGCCCGACGCGGACACGGGCGAGGGCGGGAAGGGCTGACCGCTCACCGGAGGCCAACCGGCAACGGCGTGCTTGCCTCGCGGCGCGCGATCCCGTATCTCTGGCATCCCGTGGGCACATGATGCGGCGCATGTAGACGCGCGCACAACATCTGCGGGGCAGCAGGCATGGCGCGATACATCTTCATCACCGGTGGCGTCGTCTCGTCGCTCGGCAAGGGGCTGACGTCGGCGGCGCTGGGCGCGCTGTTGCAGGCGCGGGGCTATACCGTGCGGCTGCGCAAGCTCGATCCCTATCTCAACGTCGATCCCGGCACGATGTCGCCCTTCGAGCATGGCGAGGTCTTCGTGACCGACGACGGCGCCGAGACCGATCTCGACCTTGGCCATTACGAGCGCTTTACGGGCGTGGCCGCGCGCAATACCGACAGCGTGTCCTCGGGGCGGATCTATTCGCGCGTGCTCGAGAAGGAGCGCCGCGGCGACTATCTCGGCAAGACGATCCAGGTCATTCCGCACGTCACCGACGAGATCAAGGCGTGGCTTGCCATCGGCGAGGACGAGGTCGACTTCATGCTCTGCGAGATCGGCGGCACGGTCGGCGACATCGAGGGGCTGCCCTTCTTCGAGGCGATCCGCCAGTTCGCCCATGACCGCCCGCGCGGGCAGGCGATCTTCGTGCACCTCACGCTGCTGCCCTGGCTCAAGGCCGCGGGCGAGCTCAAGACCAAGCCCACGCAGCACTCGGTCAAGGAGCTGCGGTCGATCGGAATCGCGCCCGACGTGCTGGTCTGCCGGACCGAGCATCCTATCCCCGAGCGGGAGCGGGCCAAGATCGCGCTCTTCTGCAACGTGCGCACCGAGGACGTGATCCCGGCCGAGGACCTCTCCTCGATCTACGAGGCGCCGCTGGCGCTGCATCGCAACGGGCTGGACCAGGCGGTGCTTGACGCCTTCGGGATCCACCCGGCGCCGCGCCCGCGGCTGGACACCTGGGAGCGGGTGCTGGGCGCGATCCGCCAGCCCGACGGCGAAGTGCGGGTGGCGGTCGTCGGCAAGTACACCCAGCTCGAGGACGCCTACAAATCCATCGCCGAGGCGCTGACCCATGGCGGCATCGCCAACCGGGTGCGCGTGCGGGCCGAGTGGCTGGACGCCGAGGTCTTCGAGCGCGACGACCCGGCGCCGTTCCTCGAGCCCTTTCACGGCATCGTCGTGCCCGGCGGCTTTGGCGAGCGGGGGACCGAGGGCATGATCCGCGCGGCCGAGTTCGCGCGCACCCGCAAGATCCCCTATCTCGGCATCTGCCTCGGCATGCAGATGGCGGTGATCGAGGCGGCGCGGAACCTCGCGGGGCTGGAGGGCGCGGGGTCGGAGGAGTTCGATCACGAGGCGGGGCGCATGGAGGACCGGCGCTTCGAGCCGGTCGTCTACCACCTCAAGGAATGGGTGCAGGGCAACCGGACCGAGAGCCGCTCGCTGGAGGATCAGAAGGGCGGGACCATGCGCCTCGGCGCCTACAGCGCGGCGCTGGCCTCGGGCAGCCAGGTGGCCGAGATCTACGGCGAGACCGCGATCAGCGAGCGTCACCGCCACCGCTACGAGGTCGACATCAAGTATCGCAAGCAGCTCGAGGCCGAGGGCATGCGCTTCTCCGGCATGTCGCCCGACGGCCGCCTGCCAGAGATCATCGAGATCGATGGCCATCCGTGGTTCGTCGGCGTCCAGTTCCACCCGGAGCTCAAGTCCAAGCCCTTCGCGCCGCACCCGCTCTTCGCCGATTTCGTCCGCGCCGCGCTGGCGCAGAGCCGGCTGGTCTGACAGCAACGCCCCGGCCGCCGCCCCCGGCTGCCCCGTCGATGCCGCAATTCGACCCTATCCACGTGGTGGGGAGAAAGGCATCCCGAACAGCGCGAGGAAAGATCCCGTGAACCCGATCAAGGTCATCATCGGTCTCGTTCTCGTTCTCGGCGTCCTCGTGGCCTACGGCGCAAACGGCCTGCTGGTCGATGACGGCACCGGCCCGTCCTCGGACGGACCCGCGGTCGTCAACCGCACGTCGCAGGATGAGAACTCGCTGAACGCCTTCATGTCCGGCGAAGAGCCAGGCAGCAAGCGTCGCCGTACCGTGCCGACGGCAGACACCGAGGACAAGGACGAGTACGACTTCTTCGAGGTGGTCGCGAACCTGCTGGGCCTGGGCTCGGGCAAGGCCGGCGAGGAGTAGGCACCCCGGCGCGTTACGGCGAGGCGCCCGGAGACGCCGTTCAGGGCGCCACGCGCTGCCAGACCTGGACCGTGTCGAAGCTGGCGGCGAGGCGGTAGTTCTCGTCCAGCCAGGCGGTGATCGCCTGCATCGGTGGCTCGTCGCGGAAGAAGGGCGGCTCGGGGTGGAAGACCACGATGCCGGGGGCGCTGGCCATCACGTCCTCGAGCGGTGTGGTCGAGGCCATCCCGTACTCGGCCACCAGGTCCGTCAGGAACGGCTTGAAGAGATTGTGGGGCGCCGCGTCGAAGGGCGTGAGATAGGGCGCGTCCAGGTGCCATAGCACGATGGTGTGCCAGGGCGCCCAGACGCGGGCCTCCGGCGCCTCGGCCGCGATCCACTCGGCCGCCCTGAGGCCGGGATAGGCAGCGCGCGTGGCGGCATAGTCGCTCGTCACGCTGAGCGTCGCGGGCACCCAGTCGCGCACCACGTCGATCAGCGGCAGCGCCGCGACCATCAGCGTCGGCAGCGCGGCGGTCCAGCGCGCGCGCGCCGCCTCGGCCACCGCGACACCGGCGAGCAGCCCGATGAAGGGCGTCAGCTGGTTGAAATAATAGAAGTACGCCTGACCGCCGAGCAGGATGGAGACGGTGAGCGCGCCAGCGACCAGCGCCCCGACCAGGATGGCCCGGGCCCGGGGCTCCTCGTCGACGGGCAGAAGGCCGAGCGCCATTGCCCCCCGCCGCGCGAGCAGCACCGCACCCGCCAGCGCCAGCATCGTAGTGCCGAGATAGAGCGTCGCATAGCCCAGCATCAGCCCCGTGTAGCGCCCGGCCAGTTCGCGCAGCACGAACAGCGGGGACTTCTGGTCGCCCGCATAG
>JBCBPG010000247.1:0-6488 GCA_039820865.1 Pseudomonadota bacterium | reverse complement strand
GCAGCCCGGGACACGCAGCCAGGCACGCGCTCAGGATCGGCGGGTGAAGACCAGCCCCATGCTGTCGATCAGGGTGATCGGCCCGCCCAGGTAGTCGCTGCCGATATTGGGACTGCGGAGCGCCAGCTGCCAGCCCCCGCCCTCGAGCCCCGGCAGGCCGGCCGCCAGCGGGTCGTCCAGCGACACCGGCGCGCCTTCGAGGTGGATGACCGCGAAGACCTGCTCGCCATCCGGCCCGTGGCGGAGCGAGCGGAACACGACGCTGCCGTCGACGGGCTTGCGATAGTCGAACTGGTCGCCCGCGCCGAAGCGCGCGCGCAGCCAGGGGCGGTCGAGGCGGAAGCGGCGGAGGTCGAGCATGAACCGCGTCTGCGCATCGCCGAGATGCGGGATATAGCCCGTGACGTTGCAGTAGTCGTGCATGTCGTCCATCCAGGCGCGCGCGATCTCCTTGAGGTTGGCCACCGTGAAGGGCGTCGGCCCGGCCAGCGGCGGGTCGACCGCGTTCAGAAGCGTCGCCATGACGTCGAGGTTGTAGTCGGTCACGTCCACCAGCCCCGGCAGGACGCGCAGGAACCGCCCCAGCATCTCGCGCGTCTCGAAGCCCAGCGCCTTGAGGCGGCGGAACGAGGCGGGCATCGAGTAGCTGTAGTCGTCGACCTGCCAGTCGAAGCTGATCGCCTCCTCCGCCACGATCTTGACGCCCCAGCGGTCGTCCTGGTTGCGGATGAAGCCCCAGGAGGCGCGGGCACAGGCATTGAGGAAGTCCATCGGCACGCCCGGAAGCGCGGCATAGGTCAGCAGCTGCGTGGCCGGGTTGTCATAGGCCTTGTCCAGGATCTCCATCAGCGAGTCGCCGAGGCGGGTGTTGATGTTGAGCTCGGTCGAGACCTGGGTGCCGCGGCGCAGCGTGTCGTGGTTGGCGCAGCCCGAGATCCAGTTGTCGCCGTGCTCCACGATCTCGCGGATGCGCCACATCTTGGAGAGCCAGAAGGTGTAGAGGAACGGGGTGTTGTGGGCGAAGCTGAGCGGGCCCCACTGGAACACGTCGCCGTCGCGCTGGGTCTCGATCACGGCGCGGTAGGTCGAGGCGAGCTCCCAGTCCTCCTCCGGCCAGGGGCGGCCGTCCTCGAACACGAACCAGGGGCGGTAGCGGGTGCCTGCGACCTCCTGCTCCATGTCGGCCATCGACTGCAGGAACTCGTCGTCGTGGTGCAGGCGCTGTTCGTCCGCGTCCCACCACTTGAAGTCCTGCGCGCCGTCGACCCGCACGCCGTCGGCGCCGAAGTTCACCTTGCGCCGCTGCATCTCGAGCAGGATCGCGCGCACGGTGGGCTCGCGGTAGTTCATGTTCTGGCCGTACATGTTCGGCCCGGCGAAGTAGCTGGCGTTGAGCGCGTCGAGCGCCTGGTTGTCGGCATGGCCGTAGACGACGTCGAAGATCAGCCTGATCGGCCGGCCGGGGAAGTTGTGGAGCGCGGCGGCGAGGTCGACCAGCTCGTCCGGCCGCCCGCTGCCGAGGAGCGCCGGGTTCACCGCCGCCATGCCCGCGATCACCACGTCATAGCCCCAGTTGGTGGTGTCGGGCTGGCGCAGTTCGACCGCGACCGAGCCGGCGCCCGCATCCAGCTCCTGCCAGAAGGCGGGGCCGGCCTCGTGCACGGTGGTGGGTTCGACGGGGAGGAGCTGGACGGCCTCGTAGCCGAGGAACAGCCGGTCGCCGGGCTCGGGCTCATAGCCCTGGCGGACGCGTTCGGCGAGCTGCTCGACATGCTGGGTCAGCCCCTCGATCGTGCGGCTCTGCGTGGCGGTGGGCACGTGGATCTGCAGGATGTTGGCGACGGGACCGAGCTTGACGGGACCGAGCTTTACGGGGCCCTCGGCGGCGAGCCCCTCGAAATAGGCGCGGTCGGCGCGGGCGGCCTGCATCGCCTCGACATCGTAGTACTCGGCCGGGGCGAAGGCGCCGAAGGGCAGCGAGGCCGCCAGCGGGTCGAGGATGCGGTGCATCTCGCCATCGGCATCGCGCCAGATGAGCGCGTAGAAATGGCCGACGCGCTCGCGCGTGCCGGGCCGCATGCCGGTGACGGCGGCGAAGAAATAGGCATCGAGCCGGCGCATCGGCACCAGCGTTCGCCGGAACGTGGCGTGCTGGCGCGCGACCGCGAGGTTGAGGGGGCCGGGATGGTCCAGCACCTCGAGGAAGACGTCGCCCTCCGGCACCCGGCGCTCGAGCAGTTCCGGCACCCAGAAGCCGACCTCGCAGCGCGACCCGGCCACATGCGCGCCCAGCCTGCGTGCGATCACCTGCGCCGCCTCGAAGGCGGTCGGCTCGCCCTGCAGCGCGCGCGTGGCGAAGTCGAGCATCGCCTCGGTGGCCTCGTCGTCGCGCTGGATCGGCTCGGAGGCGTGGTGCTTCATCGTCGTCCCCTCGTGTGGCGGGCGCCGCGGCAGGCGTGCCCGGCGGCGCGATAATGCGTGCTCGACCGGGTGCTGTCACTTGCTGCACCGCGTCACGACACTGGCCCTCCGCGCCGTGGTGTCCTAGGATTGCGATATGGCCGTGGCCGGCGCCGTTGAATTGGTCCGCTTCGTGGACTGATCCTTGACGCGATCGGCGCCGGACACAAATCGGAGAGGGTGCGCTCCTTTGCGGCGCCTTCTCTGCGGTGCCGCTTCGGTGCCGGAATGTCGGAGCGACGGACGAAGCATTCGCCACCGCGCGCTCCGGACTGGTCGCCAGACGATGTTACTGGATGGCGACAAGAAAAAACCGGGAGGAAACGGAAAATCTACTGGACCTCAGGCCAGCACAGGAGAGTTCGATGAACTTCCATGCAGCGGACCCCGTCCCGTTGAGCGAGCCCCTGGTGCCCTATGGGCGTATCGCGATCCTGGGCGCCGGCGCCTGGGGCACGGCGCTTGCGGTCGTGGCGGCGCGGGCCCGGCGCGAGGTGCGCCTCTGGGCGCGCCGCGCCGAGCATGCGGCGGCGATCAACGCGGATGGCGAGAACGTCGCGAACCTGCCGGGCTGTCCCCTGCCCGAGGGGATCACCGCGACCGGCGACATCGCGGAGGCGCTGGAGGGGGCGGAGGCGGTGCTGCTGGTCACGCCCTCGACCACGGTCCGCGAGATGTGCCGCCGCGCCGCGCCCTTTCTGCCGGCCGGCGTGCCGGTCATCCTGTGCGCCAAGGGGATCGAGCGGGGCACGGGCCTCCTGCTGTCGGAGGTCGCGTCCGAGGAGCTGCCCGAGGCGCCGATCGGCGCGCTCTCCGGCCCCACCTTCGCCGACGAGACGGCGAAGAACTTCCCGACGGCCGCGACGGTCGCCTTCGCCTTCGGCTATCGCGACCGGCTGGAGCCGATGGGCGCGCCGGCCGCGCGGCTGGCGGTCTCGATGGGCTCGGCCGCGTTCCGGCCGTACATCTCGGACGACCTGCTGGGGGTCGAGGTCGGCGGCGCGGTCAAGAACGTGATCGCCATCGCCTGCGGAATGATGTCGGGCGCGGGCTTCGCCGCCAACACGCGCGCGGCGCTGATCACCAAGGGGCTGGCCGAGATGTCGGACCTGGCCGCCGCGCTCGGCGGGCGGCGCGAGACGCTGATGGGGCTCTCGGGCGCGGGGGACCTGACGCTCACCTGCTCGTCCACCCAGTCGCGCAACATGTCGCTCGGCACGCAGCTGGGGCAGGGGATCCCGCGGGCCGAGTGCTTCGGCGGGCGCGCGGTGACGGTCGAGGGCGAGTACAACGCGCTCTCGGTCACCGATCTCGCGCGGCGCACGGGCACGGCGATGCCGGTCTGCGAGGCGGTGCGCCAGATCCTGCACGAGGGCGCGCCCATCGGCGACACCTTCGCCAGTCTCTGGTCGCGGCCGATCGAGGCCGAGGGCTCGCGCCTGACCATCGAACTCGACCACCCGGCCCGGGCCGCGGATATCGAGAAGCTGGCGGAGCGGATGCCGTGAACGCGCCGATACGTCCCCACCCGCCGCTAGCGGAACGCAGGTTCGTGCTGGCGACCGATCTGGACGGCACGTTCCTTGGCGGCAGCGAGGCCGACCGGCTGGCGCTCTACGCCTGGATCGAGGCGCACCGCGCGAGCGTCGGCCTGATCTTCGTGACCGGGCGCGATCCGCAGTTCATCGCGGGGCTGGTCGACGGCACGCCCGTCCCGGTGCCGGACTACGTGATCGGCGATGTCGGCACCACGATCGCCGAGACCGCGCCGGGCGCCGCCGGCACCGAGATCCGGCCGATCCCCGCGCTGGAGGCCGATATCGCGGCGCGCTGGCAGGACAGCGGTGCCCGCGTGCGCGCGGCGCTGGACGGCCATCCGGGGCTGACGCTGCAGCCGACCGACTTCCGCTACCGCGTCAGCTACGACATGGATCCCGCCGCCTATGACCCTGCGGCCGAGGCGATCGTGGCGGCGATGGAGCTCGACCACCTGATCTCGGCCGACCAGTTCTTCGACGTCCTGCCGCGGGGCGTCAGCAAGGGGCCGTCGCTGAAGCGCCTGGCCGCGCATCTCGGCATCGCCGAGGCCCGGGTGCTGGCCGCGGGCGATACGCTGAACGACCTGTCGATGCTGGCCTCGGGCCTGCCCGCCGTCGCCGTGGGTGGCTCGGAGGCGCCGCTGCTGGCCGCCCTCGACGGTCACGACCACGTCCACCGCGCGCGCGCCATCGGCGCCGCCGGCATCGCCGAGGCCATCGCGGCACTCGGCCTGCACAACAATCCGCCGGGAGGAAGCCATGCCGTCTGATCTGGTCATCGTCTACCACCGCCAGCCCTATGAGGAGGTCGAGGTCGACGGACGCATCGAGCGGCGCGAGAACAAGTCCCCGAACGGGATCGTGCCGACGCTCAAGAGCTTTTTCGGCAAGGTCGGCCGCGGGTCCTGGGTGGCGTGGAAGCATGCCGAGGACCCGGCCAATCCCGAGTTCGAGCGGGTGATCGAGATCGAGGACAGCTACGGGCGCTACAACGTCTCGCGCCTGCCGCTGACGCCGGAACAGGTGTCGTCCTTCTACCACATCACCTCGAAGGAGGCGTTCTGGCCGATCCTCCATTCCTTCAAGGACCGCTACAACTACGACCCGGTCGACTGGAACATCTTTCGCGAGGTGAACGCGGCCTTTGCCGAGGCCGCCGCCGCCGAGGCCGACCAGAACGCCGTCGTCTGGGTCCATGACTACAACCTGTGGCTGGTGCCGAAATACCTGCGCCAGATCCGGCCCGACGTGCGCATCTCGTTCTTCCACCACACGCCGTTTCCGGCGGCGGACATGTTCAACGTGCTGCCCTGGCGGGGCGAGATCATCGGCTCGCTGCTCGCCTGCGACGTCGTGGGCTTTCACATCCCGCGCTACGTGAACAACTTCGTCTCGGTGGCGCGCTCGATGTTCGACCTCGGCACGGTCGAGCGCCGCGCGGTCCGCGATCACCTTTTCTCGGAGGGCACGGCGCTGGCCGAGCGGACCGAGCCCGTGTCGTTCAACTATGACGGCCGGCAGGTGCGCGTCAGCGCCTGTCCCGTCGGGATCGACGGCGACTTCGTGCGCGCGCGTGCGGACACCTACGACACCGGCTCGCGCGTGGCCGAGATCCGCGAGACGCTGCGCGACTGCCGGCTGATCCTCTCGGTCTCGCGCACGGACTACACCAAGGGCAACATCGAGCAGCTGCACACCTATGAGCGGCTGCTCGAGCGGCGCCCGGAGCTGCGGGGCAAAGTGCGGCTGATGCTGGTCTCGGTCGAGGCCAACCGCAGCATGGCCGCCTACGAGGAAGTGCAGAACGAGATCGAGCAGACGGTGGGCCGGATCAACGGGCGGTTCGGGTCGTTCGAGTGGCAGCCGGTGGCGCTCATGTCCAAGGCGATCCCCTTCGAGCAGCTCGTCGCCTATTACCGCGCGGCCGACATCGCGTGGATCACGCCGCTGGCGGACGGGCTGAACCTGGTGTGCAAGGAGTTCGTGGCGGCGCGGACGGATGGCGACGGCGTGCTGGTGCTGTCGGAGTTCGCGGGGGCTGCGGTCGAGCTGTCCTCGGCGGTGCTGACCAACCCCTTCTCGAACCGCAACATGGATGCCGCGATCGACCAGGCGCTGGGGATGGCGGAGGAGGAGCGGCGCGACCGGATGGCCGCGCTGCAGGCCCGCGTGCAGGCCCACAGCATCCGCACCTGGGCCGATGAGCAGATGCGCCTGTTCGGCCCGGCCGAGGCGTCGGCCAAGCCGCCCGCCAAGACATCCGCCACAGCGTCCGCAAAGACACCCAAAATCACGCCCCTCGCCCCCACCGGCACCTGAGGGCGCGGCGGCGGAGCGCCGGCCGGGCGGCGGCCGCGGCGGGAGCCCGGCGACGGCCCCGCCCGCCCACCCGCCTGTCGCCGGGCTCCCGCCGCGGCCAGCGCGGCATCTGCGTTGGCCTTGGCATTGGCATTGGCATTGGCGTTGGCATTGGCGTTGGCATTGGCGTTG
>JBCBPG010000246.1:0-6491 GCA_039820865.1 Pseudomonadota bacterium | reverse complement strand
TAGGCCCCGGCCGAGCGGACGCGCCAGTCGGGCAGGTGCGATGCGATCTCGTCCTCGAGCACCGCGCGCCGCGCCAGCACCTCGGCCCGCTCGCGCGCGACCCAGTCCTGGAGATGCATCAGCCCGTAGAGCGCGCCGATCTGGCCGAGGCGGGGCGGGCAGATCGTGACCGTGTCGAGGAACTTCTCGGCCTCGGCCAGGCGCGAGGCGCCGGTGACCATGGCGCCGACGCGGTGGCCCGTCAGCCGGTAGACCTTGGAGAAGCTGTAGAGGTGGACGAGGTGCTGGCGCCAGTCGGGCTCGGCGAAGAGGGCGTGGGGCGGGGCGTCGGCGGCGCGGAAGTCGCGATAGGTCTCGTCGAGGATCAGCACCCGCCCGGTCTCGCGCGCGAGATCGTAGAAGGCGCGGATCAGCGCCGGCGGATACTCGGTGCCCGCCGGGTTGTTGGGGCTGGTCAGCAGGATCGCCCGGGTCTCGGGCGTCAGCGCCGCGCGGCAGGCCTCGAGATCCGGCAGCATCGCGGCGTCGCAGGGGAAGGTGACCGTCCCGATGCCCGCCATGTCGAGCCACATGCGATGGTTGAAGTACCAGGGCACCGTCATTGCCACCGCGTCGCCCGGGGCGCAGAGGGTCGAGACCGCGGCGCAGAAGGCCTGGTTGCAGCCGGCGGTGACGGCGACGTCGAAGGGCTCGACCCGCGCGGCGTAGAGCGTGCTCCAGCGCTCCGCGATCGCCTCGCGCAGGTCGGTGTCGCCGAGGACGGGGCCGTAGAGATGCGCCTCGGGCAGCTCGAGCACCGCGTCGGCCAGCGTGCGGCGCAGCCCCTCGGGCGGGGGCAGCGAGGGCGCGGCCTGGCTGAGGTTCAGCAGCGGCCGGTCGGGCGGGAACTCGACATCCGCGACCCAGCGCCGCGCCTCCATCACCGGCGGCGCCAGCGCGCCTGCGAGATTGGGGTTGATCGGGATGCTCATGGTCGCCTCCGCCTGGCCGCCCGGCTGACTAGCGCGCCGGGGCTCGGGGCGGAAGCGCCAAGCCGCCGCGTCCCGGCATGCGGCAGGCGTGCGGGCAGCCCTTGACCGGCCGCGCCGCCCGCGCGACATCGCCGCGATGGCACCCCCTCCGCTCCTCACGCTTTCCGAGATCCGGCTCGGCTTCGGCGGCCGGCCGCTCTTCGAGGGCGTCGGCCTGGCGCTCGGCCCCGGCGACAGGCTGGCCGTGGTCGGGCGCAACGGGTCGGGCAAGTCGACGCTGATGAAGATCATGGCGGGCCTGAGCGAGCCGGACAGCGGCGAGCGCTTCGTCCGTCCGGGCGCGCGCGTCACCTACCTGCCGCAGTCGCCCGACCTCTCCGGGTTCGCGACGCTGGCCGACTATGCCGCGGCCGAGCTCGACGAGGGCGAGCGCTGGCGGGCCGAGGCGGCGCTCGACGGGCTGGAGGTGCGGGGCGCCACCACCCCCGACGATGCCTCGGGCGGCGAGCGGCGGCGCGCGGCGCTGGCCCGGCTGGTCGCGGCCGAGCCGGACCTGATGCTGCTGGACGAGCCGACCAACCATCTCGACATCCGCGCGATCGAGTGGCTGGAGGCGCATCTGGCCGGCGGCACCACCGGTTTCGCGCTGATCTCCCACGACCGCGCGTTCCTGGCGCGTCTGACCCGCGCGACGCTCTGGATCGATCGCGGCCTGGTACGCCGCGCGCCCGTCGGCTTCGGCGGCTTCGAGGCCTGGCGCGAGCAGGCCTGGGCCGAGGAGGACGCCCAGCGCCACAAGCTCGACAAGCTGATCGCGCAGGAGGCACGCTGGGCCGTCGAGGGCATCTCGGCGCGGCGCACCCGCAACCAGGGGCGCCTGCGCCGGCTCGCCGATCTCCGCGCCGAGCGTTCCGGCCAGGTCTCGCGCAAGGGCCCCGCCGCCATGGCGCTGGAGACCGAGACGAAGTCCGGCCGGCTGGTCATCGAGGCCCGCGCCATCGCCAAGCGCTTCGGCGATCGCACGGTGCTGCGGCCCTTCGACCTGCGCGTCGCCCGCGGCGAATGCGTCGCCATCGTCGGCCCCAACGGCGCGGGCAAGACGACGCTGGTCAAGATGCTGACCGGCCAGCTGACCCCCGACGAGGGGCGCGTGCGCCACGGCGCGAACCTCGAGATGGCGGTTTTCGACCAGTCCCGCACGGCACTCGACCCCGAGCGCAGCCTCTGGGCCACGCTGACCGGCGCGGAGGAGGCCGGCGGCTCCGAGGACCGCATCGACGTCCGCGGCCGCAGCGTCCACCCGGTCGCGTACCTCAAGGACTTCCTGTTCGACGAACGCCAGGCCCGCGGCCCCGCCGGCGCGCTCTCGGGCGGCGAGCAGGCGCGGCTCCTGCTCGCGCGGCTCATGATGCGCCCCGCCAACCTGCTGGTCCTGGACGAGCCCACCAACGACCTCGATGTCGAGACGCTCGATCTCCTGCAGGAACTGATCGGCGAGTTCGAGGGCACCACGCTGCTGGTCAGCCACGACCGCGACTTCATCGACCGCGTCGCCACCCAGACCATCGCGATGGAGGGCGACGGCCGCGCCACCGTCTATGCCGGCGGCTGGTCGGACTACCGCGCCCAGGCCGGCGAGAGCGTCGCCGACCGGACGCCGGATGCGCCGCAGCCGCCCAGGGCGGCGAAGGCCCCCGCCGCACCGCCGATGGCGCCACGACCGCGCGCCGAAAAGCTCAGCTTCCGCGAGGAGCACCGCCTCGCCGAGCTGCCCGGCGAGATCGACCGCCTCGGCGCCGAGATCGCCAAGCTCGAGGCCCTGCTCGCCGATCCCGACCTCTTCACCCGCGAGCCGAAGAAGTTCGCCAAGGCCACCGAGATGCTCGACGAACGCCAGGCCCGCCTCGCCGAGGTCGAGGAGGAATGGCTCGCCCTCGAGGAAAAGCGCGAGGCGCTCGCCGGCTGACCGACCGTTTGACGGATCGCCCCCCGCCGTTAGGTGGAAGGTAGCGCTCCAAACGGGAGGAACCGATGCGCCCCATCACCCTTGCCGCCGCCCTGGCGCTCGCCGCAACCACTGCCGCCACCCAGGCCCGCGCGGTCGAGCTCTCGATCTCCTGCGGCGCGCTCGGCGTCGAGCTCGAGCTCTGCAAGGCCGCGACCGCCCGCTGGGCCGAGAAGACCGGCCACACCGTCGAGGTCGTCTCGACGCCCAACTCCTCGACCGAGCGGCTGGCGCTCTACCAGCAGATCCTCGCCGCAGGCGCCTCGGATATCGACGTCTTCCAGGTCGACGTGGTCTGGCCGGGCGTCCTCGGCAGCCACTTCATCGACCTCGCGCCCCACGCCGCCGGCGCCGAGGCGGACCACTTCCAGGCCATCGTCGCCAACAACACCGTCGGCGGCGAACTGAAGGCGATGCCGCTCTACACCGATGCCGGCGTCCTCTACTACCGCACCGATCTCCTCGAAGAACACGGCCAGCCCGTCCCCGCCACCTGGGCGGAACTGGGCCAGGTCGCGCGCACCGTCATGGTCGCCGAGCGCGCCGAGGGCCAGGACCGCATGTGGGGCTTCGTCTTCCAGGGCCGGCCCTACGAGGGGCTTACCTGCAACGCGCTCGAATGGATCGACAGCTACGGCGGCGGCCAGATCGTCGATGGCGAGGGCGAGATCACCGTCGCCAACCCCGCCGCGATCGAGGCGCTCGACACCGTCGCGGGCTTCATGGCCGACATCGTGCCGCCGGGCGCGCTCAACTACCTCGAGGAGGAGAGCCGCGGCGTCTTCCAGTCCGGCAATGCCGTCTTCATGCGCAACTGGCCCTATGCCTGGGCGCTGGCGCAGTCCGAGGACAGCCCGATCCGCGGCAAGGTGGGCGTCACGGCGCTCCCCAAGGGCGGCGAGGGCGGCCAGAACACCGGCACCCTCGGCGGCTGGAACCTCGCCGTCTCGAAGTATTCCGAACACCCCGAGATCGCGGCCGACCTGGTGATGCACCTCGTCGGCGCCGAGGAGCAGAAGATCCGCGCCATCGAGGGCAGCTACAACCCCACCATCGCCGCGCTCTACGAGGATCCGGAGATCCTCGATGCCACGCCCTTCTTCGGCGACCTCTACTCGACCTTCGAGAACGCCGTCGCGCGGCCCTCCAGCGTGACGGGCGAGAACTACAACCGCGTCTCGGCCGCGTTCTGGGAGGCGGTGCACGACGTCCTGTCGGGCGACAGCGATGCCGAGACGGCGCTGGCCGGGCTCGAAGGCGACCTCGCGCGCATCAAGCGCCGCGGCTGGTAATGTCGGGTGCCCTCGGCCGGGCGCGCCGTCGCTCGGCCGCCCTGTTCCTCGCGCCCATGCTGGCACTGCTCGCGCTGGTCGCGGGCTGGCCGCTGGCGCGCACGATCTACTTCGCCTTCACCGATGCGCGGCTGAGCGAGATCTCAGACCACGCCGTCATCGGGTTCGACAACTTCTGGAATCCCGACTGGGGTGGTCTCATGGAGGACCCGGCCTGGTGGCAGGCGGTCGGCAACACGCTCTGGTTCGCCGGTGTGTCGGTCGCCATCGAGACTGTGCTGGGGCTGGTGATCGCACTGGCGCTCTCGGTCCGGTTCCCGATGCGCGGGCTGGTGCGTGCCGCGGTGCTGATCCCCTGGGCGATCCCCACCATCGTCTCGGCCAAGATGTGGGGCTGGATGCTGCACGACCAGTTCGGGGTGGTGAACTGGATGCTGATGGGGCTGGGCGCGATCTCGGCGCCGCTCGCCTGGACCGCCGATCCCGACCTCGCGCTCTGGTCGGTGGTGATGATCGACGTCTGGAAGACGACGCCCTTCATGGCGCTCCTGATCCTCGCCGCGCTGCAGATGCTGCCGGGCGACATCTACGAGGCCGCGCGGATCGACGGCGTGCCCCCCTGGCGCGTCTTCACCCATGTCACGCTGCCGCTGATCTGGCCCGCGCTGATGGTCGCGGTCGTCTTCCGCCTGCTCGATGCGCTTCGCATGTTCGACCTCGTCTACGCGCTGACCGGCAATGCCCAGGATGCGGCGATGATGTCCGTCTTCGCCCGCCAGCAGCTGGTCGACTTCCAGGATGTCGGCTACGGCTCGGCCGCCTCGACGCTCCTGTTCCTGATCATCGCCGCGCTGATCGGGGTGATCCTGACGCTCGGCCGCGTGCGCCTGACCGACCGGGGCGCGTGATGGAGCACTGGTCGCGCCCCGCACGCATGGGCTTCTATGCCCTCGTCGCCCTGATCCTGATCGCGGCGGTC
The DNA here is from genome assembly GCA_039820865.1 of Pseudomonadota bacterium. Taxonomy (GTDB): domain Bacteria; phylum Pseudomonadota; class Alphaproteobacteria; order Rhodobacterales; family Rhodobacteraceae; genus Thermohalobaculum. Next base: position 1,244 of record JBCBPG010000246.1, on the reverse strand, counting down.
TTCCCCTTCTACTACGCGATCGTCTCGTCGTTCCGCGCGGGCTCGGCGCTGTTCGAGCCGACGCTCTGGGCCTGGCCGGACCTCGCCAACTACGCCTCGGTCTTTGCCGAGCAGCCCTTCGGGCGGAACATCCTCAACTCGGTCGTCGTCGCCACCGCGGTGGTCGCCGTGTCGCTCGGCCTCGGCGTCACGGCGGCCTATGCGCTGGCGCGGGTCAGCTTCCGCGGCCGGGGGCTGCTGCTCATGACCATCCTCGCGGTCTCGATGTTCCCGCAGGTCGCGGTCCTGTCGGGCATGTTCGAGCTCATACGGACGCTCGGCCTCTACAACCAGCTGCCCGGCCTGATCCTCGCCAACATGATGCTGACGCTGCCCTTCACGGTCTGGGTGCTGACCACCTTCATGCGCGAGATGCCGGCCGAGCTGGAGGACGCCGCCTATGTCGATGGCGCCACGCCCTTCCAGGTGATCCGCCACGTCTTCCTGCCGCTGATGGGGCCCGCGATGGCGGCCACGGGGCTGCTCGCCTTCATCGTCGCCTGGAACGAGTTCCTGTTCGCGCTGACCTTCACGCTCTCCAACGAGCAGCGGACCGTCCCCGTCGCCATCGCGCTGATCACCGGCGCCAGCCAGTTCGAGCTGCCCTGGGGCAACATCATGGCCGCCTCGGTCATCGTGACCGTGCCGCTGGTGGCGCTGGTGCTGGTCTTCCAGCGCCGCATCGTGGCCGGCCTCGCCGCCGGCGCCGTCAAGGGCTGAGCGATGGCCTCGATCACCCTCACCGGCGTCGCCAAGCGCTTCGGCCGCACGCAGGTGCTCGAGGGCATCGACCTCGCCATCCGCGACGGCGAGTTCGTGGTCTTCGTCGGCCCCTCCGGCTGTGGCAAGTCCACGCTGCTGCGCCTGATCGCCGGGCTCGACGCGGTGAGCGACGGGACGCTGGAGATCGGCGGCCGGGTGGTCAACGACCTCGCGCCCAGGGAGCGGGGGGTCGCGATGGTCTTCCAGTCCTACGCGCTCTACCCGCACATGACCGCCTACCGGAACATGGCCTTCGGCATGGAACTGGCCAAGGCCGGGCGCGCCGAGATCGACCGCCGTGTCCGCGCCGCCGCCGAGAGCCTGGAGCTGACGCCGCTGCTCGACCGCCTGCCGCGCGAGCTCTCGGGCGGACAGCGCCAGCGCGTCGCCATCGGCCGGGCCATCGTCCGCGACCCGGCCGTCTTCCTGTTCGACGAGCCGCT
>JBCBPG010000245.1:0-6501 GCA_039820865.1 Pseudomonadota bacterium | reverse complement strand
CTGGCCAAGGAGGCGCAGGCGCTCGGCTGGCCCGGCGTCTACGTGGGCGACATCAGCCAGCCACGCGGCGGGCCGATGCTGAGCGGGCATGCCTCGCACCAGATCGGGCTCGACGCCGATATCTGGCTGCGCCGCCCCGCCGACGCGCCGCTCAGCCGTGGCGATCGCGAACGGGTCTCGAGCGTGAACGTCGTGGCCCCGGGCGGCCGGTCGGTGAACGCTTCGTGGTCGGCCTCGCATCACGAGCTGATCCGCGCCGCCGCCTCGGACGCCGCGGTCGCGCGCATCTTCGTCAACCCCGCGATCAAGAAGGCGCTCTGCGAGGGCGAGCCGGCCTCGGCCGACCGGCGGTGGCTGCGCAGGGTCCGCGCCTGGTTCGGCCACGACAGCCACTTCCACGTGCGCCTCGCCTGTCCCGCGGACGCGGTGTCCTGCGTGGACCAGCCCGCCCCGCCTCCTGGCGACGGCTGCGGCGAGGAGCTGGCGAGCTGGTTCCGACCGCCCGACCCCAACGCCACGCCCGCGCCGCGCACCGGCCCGCCGCGAGGGCGCCACATCGCGCTTGCCGACATGCCCCAGGCCTGCCAGCGCCTGGTGCGCTGAACGCTCAAGGCGTCGCCCGCCGCGGGCCGTTGTCCTCGCCGCAGCCGCCGCCTATAGACCGGGCGGCCGGTTCCGCGCCCGCGGCCCGGCGCCAACCGTAGAACCGCGGCCCCGCCGCGCCCGACCCCGCCGGAGCCGCCATGACCGACCAGAGCCTGATCGCCACAATCGAGAGCGCCTGGGACGCGCGCGACGAGGTCGGCGCGGCCACCCAGGGCCCGGTCCGCGAGGCCGTGGAGCAGGTGCTCGCCGATCTCGACGCCGGCACCGCCCGCGTGGCCGAGCGCGCCGGCGACGGCACCTGGACGGTGAACCAGTGGGCCAAGAAGGCCGTGCTCCTCTCGTTCCGCCTGAACGACATGACCCCGATCGCGGGCGGCCCGGGCGGGGCGACGTGGTGGGACAAGGTACCCTCCAAGTTCGACGGCTGGGGCGACAACCAGTGGCGCGCCGCCGGCTTCCGGGCCGTCCCGGGCGCGATCGTCCGCCACTCGGCCCATATCGCGCCGGGCGTGGTGCTGATGCCGAGCTTCGTGAACCTCGGCGCCCGCGTCGACAGCGGCACGATGGTCGACACCTGGGCCACCGTCGGCTCCTGCGCCCAGATCGGGCGCAACGTCCACATCTCGGGCGGCGCGGGCATCGGCGGCGTGCTCGAGCCGCTGCAGGCCGGCCCCGTGATCATCGAGGACGACGCCTTCATCGGCGCCCGCTCGGAGGTCGCCGAGGGCGTGATCGTGCGCGAGGGCGCGGTGCTCTCGATGGGCGTCTTCATCGGCGCCTCGACCAAGATCGTCGACCGCGAGAGCGGCGAGGTCTTCATGGGCGAGGTCCCCGCCTACAGCGTCGTCGTCCCGGGCGCGCTGCCGGGCAGGCCGCTTGCGGACGGCACGCCGGGCCCGTCGCTGGCCTGCGCCGTCATCGTCAAGCGCGTCGACGCCCGCACCCGCGCCAAGACCTCGATCAACGAGCTCCTGCGTGACTGAACCGGGAGCCCCGGCAGGCGATCGGGAGCCGGGCGCGCCGGTTGGCCGAGATGCCGCGCCGGTGGGGCCGGTCTGGATCCTGATGGTCGAGGTCGGGCGCGCCCCCGGCGACGGCCTGCCCGACGATGCCACCGGCGCGGCGCTGGTCTGCTACTGCGCCGCCGCGACCGAGAAGGGCGCCGTCGACGCCACCGTCCAGGTGCTGCGCGAGGCCGGCCTCAGCCCGCTGGAGGTCGAGCCCTGGGGCACCCGCGATGCCCCCGAAGGCCCCGTCGACGTCGAAGCCGACGCCGCCCTCTTCGACCGCGCCGCCGCCGAGAACGCCGTCATCGTCGCCACCCTCACCACCTTCACCGAATGACGCCGACGGCCATCCTCCGTGCCCTCGCCGACATCGCGCGTCGCGCCACTGACGAAGACCTGCGCTTGATCGCGATCAACGAGCGACACGGCAACGGTCGGCAGACTTGGGAAGCCCATATCCCCGCCCTCCGCGAGGTGATCTTCGAGCGCGGCTGCCGCATGGACGAAGACAAGCATAACTGGTTCCCGCTGGAGGCGGTCGAGTTGACCTCCCATCACATGCATGCGGGCGAAGAGAAGCCGTTTGCGATTGCGACCGCACTCCTTCTGATCCATTGCCTTGAGGAGGACGACCCGTTGGACTTCTTCGCCTTCAGGTGGCCCCGTTGCCACGCGTTCTACGTCTCGTTGCCGCAGGATTTTCGATGTCCGATACTTGCGGCCCTCGCCTGGCTTGAGGCGCGCGGAGCGCTGGATCGGGAAGTCCACACCAAGCCGTTGCTGACCGATGTGCCGAGCGCGCGCACCCTCTTCGCCGAGCACTGCGCATGATCGATCCCGTCCAGCTCACCGCCGATCTCGTCCGCTGTCCCTCGGTCACGCCCGCGGAAGGCGGCGCGCTCGACCTGTTGCAGCGACTGCTGGAGGCGCACGGGTTCCGCTGTACGCGGGTGCCGCGGGGGGGCGTCGACAACCTCTATGCGCGCCATGGCCAGGCGGCGCCGGTCTTCGCCTTCGCGGGGCATACCGACGTGGTGCCGGTGGGCGACCGGGCGCAGTGGACGGCCGATCCCTTCGGCGCCGAGATCCGAGACGGGCGGATGATCGGGCGCGGCAGCGTCGACATGAAGTCGGGCGTGGCGGCCTTCGTCGCGGCGGCGATCGAGATGGCGCCGCGGCTCTCCAACCGCGGTTCGGTCGCGCTGATCATCACGGGCGACGAGGAGGGCGACGCCCTCGACGGCACGCGCGCGCTGCTCGACTGGATGGCCGAGACCGGCGAGCAGGCGGATTTCTGCATCGTCGGCGAGCCGACCTCGGCCGAGCGGCTGGGCGACCAGGTCAAGATCGGGCGGCGCGGGTCCATGACGGGGCGGCTGACGGTCAGCGGCACGCAGGGGCACACCGCCTATCCCGAGCGGGCGGAGAACCCGCTGCCGGCGCTCTCGCGGATCGCGGCGCGGCTGGCCGGGACGCCGCTGGATGCGGGGACCGAGCACTTCCAGGCCTCGACCCTGGCGCTCACCACGATCGACGTGGGCAATCCCGCCAACAACGTGATCCCGCGGGAGGGGCGGCTCACCTTCAACATCCGCTTCAACGATACGCACAGTCCGGACAGCCTGCGCGCCTGGGCGGCGGAGATCGTGACGCAGGGGGTGGCCGGCACCGGGCTCGTGACGCGCCTCGACTGGCAGGTCTCGGGCGAGAGTTTCGTCACCGAGCCGGCGGGCGCGGTATGCCATGTGATCGCGGCGGTCGAGGCCGCGGTCGGTGCGCGGCCGGGGCTCTCGACGGGGGGCGGCACCTCGGATGCGCGGTTCATCAAGGACCACTGTCCGGTGGTCGAGCTGGGGCTGACAGGGCGCGGCATGCATGCCGTCGACGAGGCCGTGGATGTGGCCGAGATCCGCGCGCTGTCAGCGATCTACGCCGATGTGCTGAGACGGTACTTCGGCCTGTAGGCTGCGTGGAACGCACCGCCCGACCAGGCCAGGCCCGGGCCAGGCCCGGGAGAGGGGACCAGGGGCGCGTTCCACGCACCCTGCGCGCGACGAGAGAGGCCCGGGCTGGACGAGAAAGGCCCGGGCGCAGGGCCCGGGCCTTGGATGTCTCGCGCGGTGGTACCGCTCAGGCGGCCTTGGCCTCGAGGACCGTGTCGATCTTCTCGGCCGCGGCGACCTCGTCGAGCGCCTCGACGGCGGCAAGCTCGCGGGTCAGCCGCTCCAGCGCCGCCTCGTAGAGCTGACGCTCCGAGTACGACTGCTCCGGCTGGTCCTCGGCGCGATAGAGGTCGCGCACCACCTCGGCGATCGAGATCAGGTCGCCCGAGTGGATCTTCTGCTCGTACTCCTGCGCGCGGCGGGACCACATGGCGCGCTTGATCTTGGCACGGCCACGCAGGGTCTCCAGCGCACGCTCGACGAGGTCGGGGCTCGACAGCGGGCGCATGCCCACCGAGCTCGCCTTCGCCGTGGGAACGCGCAGCGTCATCTTGTCCTTCTCGAAGGAGATCACGAACAGCTCGAGCTTCATGCCCGCGATGTCCTGCTCCTCGATCGACACGATGCGCCCGACACCGTGGGCCGGATAGACCACGTAGTCGTTCGCGCGGAATTCTCCCGAACCCTGCTTGTTCTTCTTGGCCATGCTGTCTCCAGTCGCATAAGCGCCCATGCACGGCGATGCCGGCTGACCGGCTCCGTCGCGGTGGGGCGCAAAAGCCACGTCATCCAAGCCCTCGCGACCCGGATGATGTGGCAACACGCTAGGTTAGGCTGCTGGGGTTGGGGGCCCCGACAACGTTTCACGGAAGCGACATATAGCAGATAAGCTGTCCAATCGCCAGTGACAGGGGCCCCAAGTCTACGGCAAAAACTTCACGTAAGGTTAACAGCTGGCAGCAAGTGTCAGCCGTTTCAAGGCTTTGTCATTATGCTGTCCCGCAACAAGACAACGTGATGGCGCAAGATGGCCGCGAAGTGGCGGGACAACGCGGCGCCTGCCGCCTCAGTCGCCGGTGCCGGGCTTCTCGGAAAACTCGGTGTCGAACTTGTTCTCCTTGCCGTCGAATTCCTCCGCCTCGGGCAGCGGGTCCTTCTTCTGGGTGATGTTCGGCCAGACCTCGGCGTACTGCTTGTTCACCTCGAGCCATTTGGCGAGCCCGCCCTCGGTGTCCGGGCGAATCGCGTCGGCGGGGCATTCCGGCTCGCACACACCGCAGTCGATGCACTCGTCCGGGTGGATGACGAGCATGTTCTCGCCCTCGTAGAAGCAGTCCACGGGGCAGACCTCGACGCAGTCGGTGTACTTGCACTTGATGCAGTTGTCGGTGACCACGTAGGTCATGGGCGCTCCTCGGCTCGCTCGGGCTCGGGCTGGGGCCAGGCGGTTACCGCCTGTTAGCCTCCGGTATACGGTGCCGCGCGTCTGTCGCAAGAGGGCGGCGGACCGCATGCGCCCGGCCGTGGCCGGAGGGCCGTCAGGTCTCCTCGCCGCCGCGGGAGACGCGTTCGAGCGTGCGGCGCGCCTTCTTGGTCGGCCGTCCCTCACCGCGGACGGGGCGCGGTGGCGTGGCGGTGACGGGCGCCGCTGTGCCGGCAGGGGAATCGTCGACAGGCGGCGCGGTCGTCCCGGGGGCCGGGCGCTGGGGCGCGGGGTCGAGATCGGTGTAGAGCCCGGCCGCCTCGCCGGCGGGGCCGCGGCGGGTGCCGAGCGCCTCGACCCGGATCGCGCGCACGCGGGGCCCCTGCGGAAAGCTGAGTTCGTCGCCCGGGCCGACGGGCTGGGCAGGCTTGGTGCAGTGACGGCCGTTGATGCGGAGCCTGCCCGAGGCGGCCAGCGCACCCGCCAGCCCCCGCGTCTTGAAGAAGCGCGCCTGCCAGAGCCACTTGTCGACGCGCATGCGCGCGGCGGCGTCCTCGCTCACTTGTTCTTGAGCTTGGCGAGGATCGCGAAGGGACTGTCGGGGTCGACCGGCTTGTCGCGCCGCTCGGGCCGGCTCTCGTGGCGCTTCTCCTTGGGACCGTCATGGTCCTTGCGCTTCTTGCCGCCCTTGGGGCCGCCCTTGGGGCCACGCTGCGCGCCGCCACCCTCGTTGCCGGGGACGCCTGCCTCGGCCGTGGCGCCCTGCCTGGGCCGACCGCCCTCACCCTGCGGGCGCCGGCCGCCGTCGCCACCCTGGCGGTTGGCGCCCTCGCCACGACGCCGGCCGTCGCCGCCGCCAGTGCCGGTGCCGCCGCCGCCGCCGCCGGCGCCGCCCTGGCCAGGCTCGCCACCCTGGGCCCCACCCTGGGCGCCACCCTGTCGCCGCCCGCCGCCGCCACGGCGGCCCTGTCCCTGGCCCTGTCCCTGGCCCTCGCCGTCGCCGCGGCGCGGGCCGCGGTTGGGTCGGCCGCGGGGCTTGAGCTTGAAGGTGTAGAAGACCTCGGTCTCGGTGCTGTCGGACGCAGCCTCGGCTGGCGCATCGTCACCGGTGGCGGCCGAGGCAGCCTCGGCGGCGGTCCTGTCGCTCCCGGCGACTTGCGCCGGCGCGTCGCCGGCACCCGGCACCGCCTCGGTCGCCGCATCGACCGTCGACGTCCCGTCCGCCCCGGCGGGCGCGGCATCGGTGGACGGGTCATCGGTGGGGGTGGGGTCAGCGGTTCCGACGGTCGGCGCCGATGCCTCGCCGGCGGTGTCCTCGGGTGCCTCCGCAACCGCCGGAGCGGTTGCTTCGGCAAGGGCCGGGGCGTCCTGACCCGCGAGCGTCTCCTCGGCCGCAGCCGATTCGGCAGTCTGTTCGGCGGTCGCCTCAGGGGCAGTCTGTTCGGCGGTCGCCTCAGGGGCAGTCTGTTCGGCGGTCGCCTCAGGGGCAGTCTGTTCGGCGGTCGCCTCAGGGGCAGTCTGT
>JBCBPG010000244.1:0-6505 GCA_039820865.1 Pseudomonadota bacterium | reverse complement strand
TCCCGACGCCGAGCCGCCCGTCCCGGGGCCCCGCGGCAGCGCGGACGGCGACGATCCCGGCCCCTCCGCCGCCTGACGCCCCGCGGCCGGGGAAACCCGTCGTCGCGATCCCCCGACCGAAGCCTGCCCAAGGCGGGCGTCCCCTCCAGCCGCAACGGCGCCCGGGCATCCGCCCGGCAATCCACCCGGGCAACCGCCCGGCAACCTGCCGGGGCATCCGCAGCCCCTCCCGCACGATCGGTCGCCGCCCCTCGCGCCCCCGCGGGGACGGCCGACGCCACGCCCCGCGCGGCCCCGGCGCCTGCCGGACCGCATCGCGGCTGCGCCGGCCGCGGTCTCCCGCGCTCACCCCGCCGCGGCGGCCAGCACGGCCGCATGGCCGGCGCCGAGGACCCAGGCCTCCCCGGCCTCGACCGCCCGGCGCGTCGCGGGGTCGAGCCCGGCCGCTCCCGCGAAGAGCGGCGCCAGCGCGCCCGCCGCGTCGAGCCGCGCCATCGCCCGCGCCAGCACGCGCACCTGCGCGCGGTCGGCGATCTCGCCCGGGCGCGCCGCGGCCTTCACCGCGTCCCGGATCAGCGAGGGATAGACCTCCGCCAGCACCGCCTGTCCGGGAGCGGGGCAGGGCGCCGCCAGCCCCGTCTCGAAGGGCCAGACGACGACCTGCGCCCCCCGCTTTGCCCGCAGCCGCGCCAGCGCCGCGATCCCCGTCATCGCCTGCCCGCCCACCGTCGGGTTGCCCGCCAGCTGCCAGCAGGAGGACGGCCGCCCGCCGACCTCGGCCATCATCGCCCGCTCGACCGCGCGCAGCTCGGCCACGCCCACGGCCGCATAGTCCGGCTTCCTCCGCCCCACGCCCTCGACATCGCGCGTGGACGCATTGCCCCAGTAGGGCCCCGGCCCCGGCGCGAACCGGGCGTTGAGCCGGCCCGCCAGCGCCATGCGGTTGTTGGCGTTCCGCGCGCCCTCCACGATGCCCTCGCGCATCAGCGCCCAGAGCACCGCCCAGGCCGCGCCGCGCCCCGCCGCCAGCCGCGCGACGCTCCCGGCCGGATAGCCGAAGGGAAAATCGAACCCGATCAGCAGCCGCTCGCCCGCCGTCGCGGCCGCGTCCAGCCGCCGCTCGACCAGCGCCATCGCCTCCAGCCGCGTCGGCGCATTGGCCAGCCGCGCCGCCCCGCCGCCGACCGCCACCTCGGCGATCCAGATACTGTCCCTGCCCCGCCGCGGCACCGCCGCCGCCGACCAGTCGACCATCAGCACCGCGTCGAACAGGCGCGCCTCTCCCATGCCCCTACGTCTAGAGCAGTTTCCGACCGGACGGAAACGCCCGCTCTCGCCCCCTCCCACGTCATCGTTGCCGCGATCCCGTTACCGTTCAGCGAACGCTGCCGGACGCGGGGACGCAACGGGATGTTCATCGGCGTGGGCCTAAACTGACGCGGGTGGGCAGGGCGCCCATGTTCACGTCAGGTTGGAATGCGCCCCCGCGCCCCCTTGCCACCCGGCCCGCACGGCTGCGAGATGGGCGCGCCGGGCCGCGCGCCGGCCATGACTGCCGGAGCCCCCCGTGAGCGCCACGCCCCCCGATCGCCCGGAACAGGCCGCCGCCCGGCGGGCCGACCCCCAGCGCCCGCTGCTGGCGGAGGTCGCGCTGCCCGACCGCGACCCCGCGATCGCCGCGGCGGTCGAGGCGCGGCTGGCCGAGAAGACCATGCCCCCCGGCGCCCTCGGCCGCCTCCAGCGCCTCGCCACCGCGCTCGCCGTCGCCCAGGACAGCGCGCATCCCGTGCCCGGCCCGGCCGAGGCCGTCGTCTTCGCCGGCGATCACGGCCTCGTCGCCGAGGGCGTCTCCGCCTGGCCCCAGGCGGTCACCGCGCTGATGGTCGAGACGCTCTGTGCAGGCGGTGCCGCCGCCGCCGTCCTCGCCCGGGCCGAGGGCGCGCGCCTCGAGATCGTCGATGTCGGCGTCGCCACGCCCTATCGCGCGCCCCCGCCGGGCCTGGTCGAGGCGCGCATCCGCCCCGGCACCCGCAACGCCCTGGTCGAGGACGCGCTGAGCGCCGGTGACCGCGCCGCAGCCCTCGCCGCCGGCGCCGCCGCCGCCCTGCGCGCCCGCGACCGGGGCGCCCGCGTGCTGGTCCCGGGCGAGATGGGCATCGGCAACACCGCCGCCGCGGCGCTCCTCGCCCATGCGCTCGCGGGCCTGCCCCTCGAGGTGCTCGCCGGCCCCGGCGCCGGGCTCGACCCCGCCGGGGTCGCGGCCAAGCGCGCCATCCTCGAACGCGTGGCCGCCCGCCGCCCGGGCCCGCTCGACGCCCCAGCGGCGCTCGCGGCCTTCGGCGGGTTCGAGATCGCCGCCATGGCCGGCGCCATGGTCGCGGGCGCCTCGGCGCGCATGGCCGTCCTGGTCGACGGCTTCATCGCGACCGCGGCGGCGATGGCGGCGCTGGCGGCCCATCCCGGCATCCGCCCCGCGCTGATCTTCGCCCACCGCTCGGCCGAGCCCGGGCACCGCGCGATGCTCCAGGCCCTCGGCGCCGAGCCCCTCCTCGACCTCGACCTCCGCCTCGGCGAAGGCACCGGGGGCCTCGCGGCGCTCCCCATGCTGCGCCTCGCCTGCCGCATCCTCGACGAGATGGCGACGTTCGAGAGCGCGGGCATCCCCCGCGACGCCGGCTGACCCCCATGGCCGCGCTCCCCGATCCCGCCGGCCCCGATCCCGCCGGCCGCGATCCCGCCGGCCGCGATCCCGCCGGCCCCGACCCGGCGCCCGCCAGCGCCCGGCCTCAGGCGCGCCATGGCGGGCAGGCGACGCGGCCACCGCTTGGCCCCGCCGCGCATGCGGCATGCGCCGCCGCCAACCGCGCGTCGCCCCGCTCACGTCGCGCCAGCACGGCGACGACGCGTCGTCCGCCGGCGCCGGCATGAGCGCGCCCGAGACATCGGCCGGCCCCGATCCAGCCCCGGGCGAGCCGACACCCCGCAGCGACCAGCCCGGTGGCGACGCCTCGATGCGGGAGGCGGGCGGGCCCCCCGTCCTGCGCCGGAGCGCCGAGGGCGCGGAGGCCCCTGCAACACCCCCGCCCGGCGACGGGGACCCGGCACCCGCCCATCCGCCGGACCCGGCGCCATCGACCGTCGCCGCTCCGCTGGCCCCGCTCCTTTCCGCGCTGCAGTTCGCGACCCGCCTGCCGGTGCCCGATCCGGGCTGGGAGCCCGGGCGCATGGCGCGCGCCGCCCCCTGGCTGCCGGTCGCGGGGCTGGTGGCGGGGGGGCTGGCGGGCACGGTCTACGCCCTCGCCGCCCTCGCGCTGCCACCGGCCGTCGCCGCGGGGCTGGCGGTCGCGGCGGGGCTGTGGCTGACGGGCGCGCTGCACGAGGACGGGCTCGGCGATTTCGCCGACGCGACGGGCGGGCACGCGACGCGCGCGCGGGCGCTCGAGATCCTGCGAGACAGCCGCCTCGGCACCTTCGCCGCCGCCACGCTGATCGTGGCCATCGGCCTGCGCTGGGCCGCCCTCGCCGCCCTCGCGCCCCTCGAGGGCCTGCTCGCCGTCGCCCTTGCCGCCGCGATCGGCCGCGCCGCGCTGCTTGCCGTCCTGCACCACCCGCCGCCCGCCCGCGACCAGGGCCTCGCCGCCGCGCTCCTCGGCGCCGACGGCATCGCCCCGATCGCCCGCGGCCTCGCCGCGCGCACCCGCCTGGCCACGCTGCTCACCGCCCTCGCCGCCCTCGCGCTCGCCGGTCCCGCCGCGCTCGCCGCCCTCGCCGCGGCCGCGCTCGCCGCGCTCGCCGTCGCCCGCATCGCCGCGCGCCGTCTCGGCGGACATACCGGCGACAGCCTGGGCGCGGTGGCGGCGGCGGGAGAGACCGCCGCGCTGGTCGCCTTCGCCGCCCTGCCGCCAGGCAGCCTCGGCCCCTCCCTCGCAGGCCTCGCGGCATGACCCTGGTCTTCCTCCGCCACCCGCGCCCCGCCGTGGCACCCGGGATCTGCTACGGCCGCCTCGACCTCGCCGACGGGCCGGACGCCGCCCGGGAGATCGCCGCCGCCCTCGCCGCCACGCCACCCCTCGCGGCGCTCTGGCACAGCCCCGCCCGCCGCACCGCCGCGCTCGCCGCCGCGCTCGCCACCCGCGACAGCCTCGCCCCGCAGGTCGACGCGCGCCTGCACGAGCTCGACTTCGGTGCCTGGGAGGGGCGCGCCTGGGCCGTGATCGACCGGGTCGAGAGCGACCCCTGGGCCGCCGATCCCCGCCGCCGCGCGCCCCCGGGAGGCGAGCGCTTCGACGACCTCCTCGCCCGTCTCGCCGCCTGGCTGGACGATCGCGCCGCCGCGCCGGGCGCCATGGGGCCCATCGGCATCGTCACCCATGCCGGCGTCATCCGCGCCGCCCGCATGCTGGTCGAGGGGGCCAGCTTCGAGGCGGTCTTCGCTGAGCCCGTCCCCTACGCCACCCCCATCCTCCTGGAGGCGACCACGCCATGGCCCGCCTGACCCTCGTCCTCGGCGGCGCGCGCTCGGGCAAGTCGGCGCGGGCGCTCGCGCTGGCCGCGGACCGCAGCCCCCGTCTCTTCATCGCCACGGCCGAGGCGCTGGACGACGAGATGGCCGAGCGCATCGCCGCCCACAAGGCCGAGCGCGGGGCCGACTGGACGCTGGCCGAGGCTCCCCTCGACCCCGGCGCCCCCCTGGCCGGCCTCGCGCCCGGGGGCGTCGCGGTGATCGACTGCCTGACCCTCTGGCTCTCGAACCTGATGCATCACGAGCGCGACATCCCGGCCGCGACCGGGGCGCTCCTCGCCGCCACCGCCACCGCCACGGCCCGGGGCCATGTCGTCATGGTCTCGAACGAGATCGGCCTCGGCCTGGCGCCGATGAACGCGCTCGCCCGCGCCTTCCGCGACGCCCAGGGCCGGCTCAACCAGCAGATCGCCGCCGCCGCCGACCGTGTCGAGTTCGTCGCCGCCGGCCTGCCGCTCGTCCTCAAGGGCCAGGAGGCCGACGCGCCCGCGCGACGCCGGTGACATCCCCGATCGCGCCCGGATCGGGCTGCCCCGGCGCCCGACCGACGGCGCCCGACCGACGGCGCCGGGGCGAAGGCGACCGGGCGCCGTCGGTCGGGCGAGAGGAAACGGCAGGCGCCGCCACGCCCGCCGGAGCCCGCGTCAGGACGCGCATCAGGGCCCCGCATCAGGGCCCCGCGTCAGCGTCCTGCCGAGGCGCCCGCCGAGACGCCTGCCGAGACGCCTGTCAGAGCCGCCCCAGCAGGTCGGCCTTCTTCGCCTCGAACTCGGCATCGGTCAGGACGCCCTTCGCGTGCAGCGCCGCCAGCTTCTCGATCAGCGCAACGATCTCGTCGGAGGCACTGGCCGCGCCCGGCCCGTGGTCGACCGGCGGTACGTCGACCGGGGGGGCGGCGACCGGGGGCGGGTCCGCGGCGAGGGGTGCCTGCGCCACCAGCGGTGGCTCCGGCATGACGGGTGCCTGCGCCACCTCCGGTGCCTCCGGCATGACAGGCGCCTCGGCGGCGGGGGGCGGGCCCGCGGGCGGGGTGACCACCGGCAGGTCCGCCACGCGCACCATGCCAAGCTGGCTGGTGAAGGTCAGCGACTGGTCGCCGCCCTGCTGCTGCGAGAAGCCGCCGATCCGGTGCGCCCCGGTGTCGTAGACCGTGGTGACGCCGCCGAGCCTGATCGCCAGCCGGCAGCTGTCGGGGAAGTAGGCATAGAGCAGGTCGTTCTGCGCCCCGGTCGAGCCCGCGGCCCCCAGCTCGGCCGGCCACCAGGCGCCACTCTCGCCGCCGGGCACGAACAGGCTCGTCGCCAGCCCGCCCTGGCCCTGGACCTGGCCCTGGTTCTGGCTCTGGGGCGGAGGGGCGAACAGCGCGCGCTGGCCCAGCACCATCGCGATCTCCTGGCAGAGCACCGCGACGCGGCCGGCGAGCGCGTTGTTGAACATGTCGCCGATCATGATCATGCCGCCCGAGGACCACTGGCCCATGCCGCCGAACTCGGGATGCGAGAACTGCGCCTGCGTCCCGTAGCCGGCCGACACCGCATGCAGCATCGTCGTCACGGCGTCGACGGAGAAGCCGTGCCGGTTCGCCAGATCGGCGACGACGCCCTCGCCTTCATCGGTCAGTGCCGACATGGTGTTCGCCTCCCTGCAGTCGTGGGATGGCCGAACGGATCGGCCCGCGGCGTCCCTAGCACGCGGCCTCGCCGCACGACAGGCCGGCCGGTCTCTGGCAGGGCGCCCGGGGGACAAGACCGGGCCCTAGAGCGCTTGCCGACCTGACTGCGTCAGGTCTCGCGCTCCAGGGTGTTTCGTTTGCCGCACTTTCTTGTCGCCAGACTGAGTCAGTCTGGCTGGAAAACGCTCTAGCGCACCGTCTCGGCCTCGTGCGCCAGCCACTCGCCGACGGCATCGGCGCCCATCACCGCCTCGCGCACCAGGCCGTCGAAGACGCGGGCCAGCCGGCGCACGTCCTCGGCCCCCGTCATC
>JBCBPG010000243.1:0-6530 GCA_039820865.1 Pseudomonadota bacterium | reverse complement strand
CGACCCCGGCCCCGACCCCCTCGGCCGCGAGCCGGGTCAGCATCGCGTGGACCTGCCCGCGGTGGTGGGTCTGGTGGTTGAAGAGATGGGCGAGGAGCTCGGCCGCCGGCGCCGCCATCTCGGCGTCTCCGCGGCGGTAGCGGATGGTGGCCGCGGGGTCGGTCTCCTCGACCGCGCGGCAGATGTCGTCGTCGAGGGCGCGGCGCGCGAGGTCAAGCTCGGCCATGTCGTCGTGCAGCACGTGGTCGAGGTCGAAGGGCGGCGGCGCGATGGCGCGCAGGCGGGCGAGCCAGACGAGGTCGGCCACCATGACATGGTTGAGCGTGGCGAGGGGGGATCGGAAGAAGGCGCCGAGATCGCGCGCCGCGGCGCCCGGCGGCAAGGCCAGCACCGCGGCGTAGAGCCGCCGGTTGGCCCAGGCGTTGTAGCCCGCGAGCATCCGGAAATGCGCTTTCATGCCCCCCACCCCCGTGCTAAGGCCCCGCCCGCGGGCGTCGGGCGTTCGGGCCGGCCGTGCCCGGGCGCCTCAGACGACCCGCGAGACCGTTCCGGACCCGAGACCCTGGATCCACACCCTTCCGACATCGCGGGGCGCGCGCGGCCATGGGCCGGGCCCCGCGCCGCATGAGGAGACCCCGCCGATGGCCGTCACCCGTACCTTCTCGATCATCAAGCCGGATGCGACCAAGCGCAACCTGACCGGTGCCATCAACGCCAAGTTCGAGGCGGCGGGCCTGCGCATCGTGGCGCAGAAGCGCATCCTGATGACCAAGGCCGAGGCCGAGACCTTCTATGCCGTGCACAAGGAGCGGCCGTTCTTCGAGGAACTGACGACGTTCATGGCCTCGGCGCCGGTGGTGGTGCAGGTGCTCGAGGGCGAGGACGCGGTGGCGAAGAACCGCGAGGTCATGGGCGCCACCAACCCGGCCGAGGCGGCCGAGGGCACGATCCGCAAGGAGTTCGCGCTGTCGATCGGCGAGAACTCGGTGCACGGGTCGGATTCGGCCGAGAACGCGGCGATCGAGATGGCCTATTTCTTCGCCGGCACCGAGATCGTCGGCTGAGGCCACTGCCGGGCAACGCCCCTGCGGCGGATCACGACGGGGCCGCGGGTGCCCCCGCACGGGCCTGCGGCCCGTGCATCGCCCACCCGCTGCCCCGACGATGGCGCGACGGTCGACTGCGTGATCCGTCACGGGGCGACACGGGGCTGTGAGGGGGCCTGACGGGTGACGGCGGCGATGGCCACCTCGGGTGCATCAGCAGCCGGAGGTCGCCCGATGCCCATGCCCCGCCAGTGGTCCCTCGCCGCCGCCGTGCCGCCCCTCGCCGCCCTCGCCTTCGTCGCGCTGAACGCGGTGCTGCCGGCGCTGGCCGAGGGGGTGCCCTTCCGCCCCGACGAGGCGATCCTCGCCTGCCAGGCCCGCTCGACCCACGCCATCGCCGCCGAGAGCGGCACCGCCCCGCGCCCCCAGGGCCGCTTCGAGACCGAGGCGATGGACCGGCGGATGTGGCATGTCTCGGGCGTCTACATCGCGCTCTTCGACGGCGAGAGGCGCCGCCTCGCGGTCGACTGCGACGTCTCGGCCGAGGGCGTCGAGGTCTTCACGATGGCGGTGGAACCGAAGGGCGGCTGATGCGACGCGCGGCGACCGCGGCGGGTCAAGGATCGCCGCAGGCGACCCGAAGGGCCCGTCCTTGAGGCGCCGCGGTCGTCGCCCATGCTGGTGATGAAGCCCGCCCGGGCTTCTCCCCAGCCCCCCACTTCCGCCGGCCTCACCACCCCCTGCCGCGCCGGGCCTCCGGGCCGGCCGTCCACCCCGCAGAAACCCCGCAAGATTCATCGCGGCGACCAGCCGCGATTCCGCCAGGCTCAGTCGGCGAGGCCGAGGCGGCGGAGTTCGGCGGCGAGGGGGGCGGGCAGGCCGTCGGCGTCGCCGGCGGGGCCCTCGCCGGCCTTGATCGCGTCGAAGCGGGCGCGCAGTGCCGGCTTCTCCGCCGTCGCGAGATCGGCCCAGGGGCGGTCCATCAGGCCGAGCACCAGCGCGACATAGGCCATGAAATGCGGGCGGTGGCCGGAGGCTATGAGGCGCGCATAGGCGGCGTCGGCGCCGAGGGTCTCGATCGCCTCGGCCGTCTCGAGCCCCGCGCGGGCGAAGGCCGTGGCCATCGCGGGGCCGAGATTGCGGATGGCGGTGACCGGCCGCGGCGTGCCCGGCGCGACGCTCATCTGCTGTCGGCCTCCGCGCCGGGCAGGAGGGCGAGGGGGGCGCGCCGCGCGCCCTCGGGATCGGCGATCACGCGCTGGATCACGGCCGGGTAGAGGCGGTGTTCGAGCGGCAGGAGGCGGGCGGCCAGCGTCGCGGGCGTGTCCGCGGCCCGGGTCGCGATCGCCGCCTGGCCGAGGATGCGCCCGGCATCGAGCTCAAGCGTCACCTCGTGCACCGTGCAGCCGTGGAAGGCGCAGCCCGCCGCCAGCGCGCGCGCATGGGTGTCGAGGCCGCGGAAGGCCGGCAGAAGCGAGGGGTGGATGTTCAGCATCCGCCCCGCCCAGGGCTCGATCAGGCGCGGCGTCATGATCCGCATGTAGCCCGCGCAGGCGACCAGCCCGGCGCCGGCGTCGCGGAGGCGCGCATCGACCTCGGCGTCGAAGGCCGCCCGCTCGCGCCCGTGATGGTCGAGGGCGGCCGTCGCCACGCCCCGCGCCGCCGCCAGCGCCAGGCCGGGTGCCGAGGGGTCGTTGGCGAAGACGAGGGCGGGCTCGGCATCGAGCTGCCCGGCGGCGATGGCGTCCAGGATCGCCACCATGTTCGAGCCGCGCCCCGAGATCAGGATGGCGAGCCGCGGCCTCGGCCCCAAGGCGGGCAGGGGACCGGCTGGCGGGGGGCCGGCTGGCGGGGGGCCGGCTGGCGGGGTGGCAGGGTCGCCGCTCACCGGCCGAGGCCGCCCTGCCAGGCCATGCCGGGCGCGTCGCTCACCCGGCCGAGGCGCGCGACGGTCTCGCCGGCCTCGGCCAGCGTGGCGGCGACGGTTTCGGCGGCCTCGGGGTCGGCGACCAGAACCATGCCGATGCCGCAGTTGTAGGTGCGCAGCGCCTCGCCCTCGTCGAGGCCGGCCGTGGCGATCAGCCAGTCGAAGACGGGCAGGGGCGCGATGGCGGCGAGGTCGATCTCGGCGCCCGTCCCCTCGGGCAGGACGCGGGGCAGGTTCTCGGTCAGGCCGCCGCCGGTGATGTGGGCGGCGGCGCGCAGCCCCTCGCCCGCCGCGGCGAGGGCGGCGAGGACCGGGCGCACGTAGAGCCGGGTGGGGCGGAGGAGCGCCGCGCCGAGCGTCGGTGCGGGGTCCTCGAAGGGCGGGGCCGCATCCCAGCCGAGGCCCGCGAGGTCGACCGTGCGGCGCACCAGCGAATAGCCGTTCGAATGCACGCCGTCCGAGGCGAGGCCGAGGAGGATGTCGCCCGGGCGCGCCGCGCGCGGCAGGATCGCGCCCCGCTCGACCGCGCCCACGGCAAAGCCCGCGAGGTCGAAGTCGCCATCGGCATACATGCCCGGCATCTCGGCCGTCTCGCCGCCGAGCAGCGCGCAGCCGGCTGCGCCGCAGGCCCGGGCGATACCCTCGACCACGCGGGTCGCGGTCTCGACCGAGAGGCGGCCGGTGGCGAAGTAGTCGAGGAAGAAGAGCGGCTCGGCGCCCTGGCAGACGAGGTCGTTGACGCACATCGCCACGAGGTCCTGGCCGATGGTGTCGACATGGCCGGTGTCGATGGCGATGCGGAGCTTGGTGCCCACCCCGTCGGTCGCGGCGACGAGGACCGGGTCGGTGTAGCCGGCCTCGCTGAGGTCGAAGAGCCCGCCGAAGCCGCCGAGCCCCGCCATGACGCCCGCCCGCGCGGTGGCGGCGGCGGCGGGCTTGATCCGGTCGACCAGCGCGTTGCCGGCCGCGATGTCGACCCCCGCCTCAGCATAGGTCAGGCGGTTGGGGCGCTGTGGGCTCTCGGGGGGGGCGTCGGTCATCGCCGGCTCCGTTGCGGGTGAGGGGCGGCAGGGGCTGGTGCCGGCTTAGCCGAGACCGCCGCGGCGGGAAAGCGGTGCCGGGCGCGGCCTGCCCGGCATCGGCCGTCCCGCCCGCCTGCCGCCCGCCCTCCGGGACCGTGGCCCGAGGCTTTGCGCCGGGATCCGGCCGGGGTGCCGGGGGCGATTGACCGGGACGGGCGGCGGGCCGTAAGGCTCGGGCTGCGTGGGCCTGTAGCTCAATTGGTTAGAGCAGACCGCTCATAACGGTTTGGTTGGGGGTTCAAGTCCCTCCGGGCCTACGCCGGCCGCTCTTTGTCTTTTGGTGGCAGAGGGTTGCTCTCCCCTTCCCGATCCTGCGCGCAGTGCGACCGCCCCAGGCCCGCCCGGTGCGCGCCCCACCCGCCCGCCCGCGACGCACCGGGCGGACCTGGGGCGGGGGCATCGGGGGGCGGTGGCGTTGCGCGGGCGGCTTGCGGTGGGCGGCGGGTCGGCTAAGGGTCGGTGTCCGGCAGACGGGGAGCGGTGATGGCGGACGAGGGACAGGACCAGGGCGAGGGCGCGCGGCTGGGGCCGGCGGCCGGGGCGCTGGCGGCGGGGCTGGAGCGCCAGGCGCCGGGCACGGTGTGGCTGGTGGGCGCGGGGCCGGGCGATCCGGGGCTGCTGACGCTGGCGGCGATCGTCGCGCTCTCGGAGGCCGATCTGGTGGTCCATGACGCGCTGGTCGACGAGCGGGTGCTGGGGCTGGTCGGGCCCGGCGCGCGGCTGGTCTATGCCGGCAAGCGCGGCGGCCAGCCCTCGGTCGCGCAGGAGGCGATCACCGACTGGCTGATCGAGGGCGCGCGCGAGGGGCTGCGGGTGGTGCGGCTGAAGGGCGGCGATCCCTTCGTCTTCGGGCGCGGCGGCGAGGAGGCGGCGGCGCTGGCCGAGGCGGGCATCCGGTTTCGCGTGGTGCCGGGGATCACCTCGGCGCTGGCGGGGCTGGCCGAGGCGGGCATCCCGGCGACGATGCGCGGCGCCAACCGGGCGCTGGTGATGGCGACCGGCCACAGCCTGCAGGACGGGCCGAGCGCCATCGACTGGGAGGCGCTGGCGCAGCTGGCCCAGCCGATCATGCTGTACATGGCGATGCGCCACCTGCCGGAGATCTGCGACCGGCTGATGGCGGCGGGGCTGGCGGGGGAGACGCCGGCGGCGCTGATCGCCTCGGTCAGCCTGGCGGGGCGGGCGATGGTGGTCTGCGACCTCGCGCGGCTGGGCGAGGAGAGCCGGCGTTTCGAGGCGCCCGCCATCGCGGTCATCGGCGCCATCGTGGCCGAGCGCGACCGGCTGGCCGGCGCGGTGATCGACGCCCCCCCGGCCGGGCCGGACACGCCGCCGGCCGGGCCGGACGCGGCCTAGGCGCCGGGGCAACGGACGGGGCCCGCCCTGGGGTTCACCCTGGGGCCTGCCCGGTGGGCCGTTCGGGTAGGGCCGTCCGGTGGGGCGCGGCCGCGGTCGACCGGGAGGCACGGTTGGCGCGCTTGCGCGCGAAGGCGTCGCGGCGACCGTTCCTGTCGCCGCGGGGGACCTTGGCGACATGCGGCGCGCGGCGCGGCGGGCGGGCGATGCGCTGGTGCCATGGCTCCCATGTCCGCACCGGTTTCTGCTTGCGTTACCGGTCCTGCGTCGCTACCTGCCCGCTTACAGGGTCACCGATCCAAACCCCGTCCGCGGGGGGTAGCTAAGGGGCGCTGGGTACAATCACTGGTAGGGGGGGAACGCCATGAGCAAGGCGCACCTCTTCCAACTGGGGATGGACCTGGAGGCAGGCACCACCCACGCGGAAGGACCGGGCAAGCCCCGGCTGACGGTCGTCGAGTCGCTTCTCGACGAGGATCGCGACGATCACTTCATCCATCGCGACGGCAAGGTCTATGCCGGCACGCACCTGATCGTGGAGGTGGTCGACGGGACCGGCCTCGACGACGAGGGGCGGATCCAGCAGGCCATGCGCGACTGTGTCGAGGCCTGCGGGGCGACGCTGTTGCACATCCACACGCACCGCTTCTCGCCGCAGGGCGTGTCGGGTGTGGCGGTGCTGTCGGAGAGCCACATCTCGGTGCACACATGGCCGGAGATCGGCTATGGCGCCTTCGACGTCTTCATGTGCGGCGATGCCGAGCCGTGGAAGTCGGTCGAGGTGCTGCGCCGGGCCTTCGATGCCGGCGACGTGCAGGTGAAGGAACTGCTGCGCGGCGACGGCGTGGTGGCCGCGCGCCTCTGACGTCTGCGGGGCGGGAGTGATCGGGGGGTGGCGACGGCCGCCTGCCCGGCCCGCGCCCCGCCCACCCACCCGCTTGGGCCGGGCAGGCGGCCCGGAGGTCTGTGTAGGGAGGACGCCATGGCGCCGCGCATCGAGGGCTGGACGATCGAGGCCCTGTACGAGGATCATGCGCAGATGCTGCGCGAGAGCCGCGTGCTCTATGACAGCGAGAGCGCGATCCAGCGGATCCGGGTCTTCGAGAACCCGCGTTTCGG
>JBCBPG010000242.1:0-6567 GCA_039820865.1 Pseudomonadota bacterium | reverse complement strand
TCTTCCGCCACGCGGCAGACGGGCAAACCGCTCGTCCTCACGCGCTCAACCGCCTGGCGCTTCTTGCTCGCCGTCGGACACTCCTCTCCTGGCTCGAAAGCCATAGCATGGGTGTCCACAAGACCGGGGCAGGATCATCATCGCCAGTCAGCCCTGGCCAGAATGGACAGGCCCGGTCAGTACATCCGCCAGACCGCAATGCTCACTGGGGCGCGATCGCCAGGAACGGCATCTCGCGTACCATGCGTTGCCTTGAGATCAGTGCCAGGTTGTCCCCGGTTAGCAGACGGACATCGGTCTCGCGCAGTGTCCCAGCGGCGACACGGGCCTGATCGAAACGCCTCTGCAAGGCCTCCACATCCTGAACATCGCGCAGGATCTCGATCTCCGCCGCATCTGCCCGCTGCAGGATCTCCGACGCAAGGCGTCCCGCCGGCGCGAAAGAGAGGACGGTTGCCTCCGATGCCGTTGCCTCACGTTTCTCAATCGCCCTCGCCAAAGCCGCCGCCCGCAACTCGGGAGTGAACGCCATCAGTGTCGAGAGACGGTAACGCTGCCGCGATCGCTGGATGACAGGGGGCATCGGGTCGATCGCGTAGGTATGGACCCGCAGGTCTCCGAGGGGACCGGATGCCGGTCGCCGCGCATTGGCCGCCTCGGCCAGCGCCATCAGCGCCTCCAGGCGCCCGGCGGGAGACCCACCCTCCGCAAGCTCATGGGCAGCCGCACTCAGCGACGGCGGCAGCGGCACCCCCTTGCCGAGCGTCCCCCACGCGAGGTCGACCGCGGCCTCACCATGCAGCATCAGCACATGGACGAGGCTCAGCCTCCGATCCGCGTCGAGCCCTAGGAAAGGGTGGGACCGGGGGACGTCGACGTTCGCGAGATCTGCGTCGATCGACAATCCGTGTCCCAACGCAACAACGGCACGGTCCAGAACCGCCGCAACCGCGTTCCCCGCACGCTCGTCGCCATCGGCCCGAGTGACGTCGGCGGCGGCCGGGGCGGGCGTTTCCGAACCCTCGGCGTCCGCCATCGCGCCGGCGGTCAAGGCCGCCTCGGCCGGCTTCCCAACAACCTCACCAAGCGCTGCGCTGACCGCTGAATCGACGGTGGCCACTGCTTCGGAGGCCGACATGCCAGCAAGATCGGCGAGGACGAGATGTCTCGGCGGCGGCGCCGGGATGACGGGATCGTCGAGGCGGTCCGCCACCTCCCCGTAGACCCGGCCCATCGCCGACCTTTCCCGAAAGGCGGCCAGTCGCTGAAGCGCGCCAGAGAGATACGCGGGGTTGGCCAGCCGACGTGTCACGCAACCGAGTTCCCGCTCCGTCACCACGATCACGCCATCCGCCATGTCCGCGAACTGTTCCTCCGGAGAGACGAGCACGGGGCGGTTGGCCCGCATGGCAACGCGGGCCGAGCCGGTCGTGGCCCAGTAGCTGATCGGACCCTGAGGAAAGTAGGCCACATCGCCCGCCGCGAGCGTTTCCATCACGGCCTCGTCGCTCTGGAAGTCGAAGCCGATCCGCGCATCGAGGCCCAGCGCCTCTACGCGACGCTGCACCTCGGCGATGCGGTCCGGGTCGTCGCTGGCGAAGTTGGCAACGAGGGAGAGGCCGGCTGCCGCGCAGCTCTCCAGCATTCGGTCGATGCGCTTGTGCGGCGAGAGGAAGCCGAAGGAGGCGACGACGGGCAGACGCCCGGCCGGCTCTGGCGGTGCCGGCGGCGCGTCCTCACCCGCCGCTTCCAGGATCCCATGCTCGACAAAGCGCGCTCGCGTCGCCATCGCTGCCCCGCTCGAGAGCGCCAGGACGGGCAGGTCGGAGGCCAGGATCGCCTGCGTGCGTGCGGCAAGCTCGGGCTTCACCAGATCCACCGTATGCATGACGATCGCCACCCTCAGTCCGGGATGGTGGCCGGCCAACCGCTCGAGCCCCGCGATGAGCTGCTGCGTCGTCTCCGGCCCGCTCAGCGCCTGGTTCAGGCCGTCGTAGAGACCGTACTCATGCTGCACCAGAAGCGTGCCGAAGCGACCGGAGGCGAGCGGCCCCACGCAGTCGTCGAGACGCGCCACAACCGCGCAATCCCGTCCGCGCGCGCGCAGGGCCCCGGCGACATGCTCGGCATAGCTGGCAATCCCGCACTGCCGTCCAAGGCTCGCGCAGAGCTGAAGCACGCCGGCCGGTCGTGTGGATCTCGCGCGCGGCGCCATCGCATCCGCGCCCGGCGCCGGGGCGAGGCGGGCCCCGACCGCGTCGAGCAGCGCCGCCGCCGTCGAGCGCCATCGCCGTGGCCGATACCCGGCGCGGATCTCCTGCTCGCGCCGCAGGCGTGCCTCAGGATCCAGCGCATACCGACGGACCAGCCGCACCAGGGCGGTCGCATCGTCCGGGGCGACATAGTCGGCAAACGCCCCGCCGACCTCGGGCATCGCGCTGGTGTTGGACGCGATGCAGATCCGGCCCCGTCCCAATGCCTCGGCGATCGGTAGTCCCCATCCCTCCATGAGGCTGGGAAAGACCGTGAACTGCGCACCGTCGTAGAGCCGGTCCAGATCGTCATCGGGCACGTTGTGCAGGATCAGTGCCCGCCCGCCCGCGGCCGCGGTCTCGGCCATCGCCCGGTCGAGCGCCGCCGCGCCATCACCCCGTCCGCCGACGATCACCAGGAACGGGCAGGCGGCGCCCAGCAGAGCATAGGCCCGGGCCCATGCCCGGACGAGAAAATCGTGGTTCTTCCGCTTGCCGATCGCCGAGACATAGAGGACGTAACCGGGTCCCCTGGCCGCAAGCGTCAGGGCGGGCGTGCCGAACCCGCCCGGATCGATGTCGCCGCCACCGGGAAGCGCCGCCGCCGGCACACCGTTGATCGTCGCCGCCGACGCGCCCGGCTGCTCACCCGCGATGCGCGCCGCTGCCATGGCCAGGACCCGGTCGAGAAGCGCCGATCGCCCGTGGTCCGGCCGGGGCAGGCGGCGGAAATCGTCGCCGAGCTCGATGCGCACCCAGTCAGGCACCTCGCGGCCCGTCTCGCGACAGAACGTCTCGATCTCGCGTCCCGAATGGGTCGAGTTCACGAGCACGAGGTCCGCCTGGTCCAGCGCGGGCCCGATCCACCGACGGAAGATCGCCGACCACTTTCCGCTGACCAGCGCCGGCTGGAAGATCTGCAGCAGGTCGTGCACCAGCAGCACGATCCGCGCGCCATGATCGCGACAGGCAGCCTGGATCGCGGTCGAGGCGTCGTAGTGCCAGGCCGACCCGAGGATCACGACCACGTCGCCCTCGCCCGGTTCGAAGCGCCGCTCGCCCACCACCAGCTCGGCATCGAGCATCGGGTTGGCGGCACGGTCCCCGGCACGCGGCCGCGGTCGGAACACCGCGTCGCGAAAGGCTTCGAGGCTCACCTCGACGGCCACGTCCTTCCAGGCGACGAGGGTCAGGCGACCCTCCCAGTGCTCGTCCAGCGCAAGCACCGTCTCGACGATGGTACGCTCGATCCCGCCCGGATGCGCCCCGGCCGCCAGCACGCGCACCAGGCCCGTGACGTCGATCACCAGCCGGCCACCGGCAGGCGCCGGGGGCGCGAGCGTGGTCACGGCCTCGCGCCAGGCACGCAGTCGCGCCGCCTCCTCGGGGAAGCGCTGCTCGATCCCCGCCCGTCTGAGGAGGGCGAGAGCATCGCCCGTCCGCCCCGCGCCCATCAGGGCGCGATACTCCATCTCGATGCCCCGCGCATACTCCGGGTAGAGCGCGGCGTAGCGGCGGGCATGCAGGAGCGCCTCGCCAAAGCGCCGCTCGGCGAGCGCCACCTGCGACATGATCTCGTGCATGAAGGCGGAGCGGGGCCAGCGCGCCGCGATCTCGGCACAGGTCGCCCGGGTCGCCTCGTGGTCGGCGGCATTGAGATGCAGCCATGCCAACCGCTTGAGGGCCTGGAACAGCGCCTCTCCGGTCTCTCCCGATGCGGCCAGATCGGTCGGGCGCGGCTCCTCCTCGTCCCAGTCCTCGGCGGTCGCCTGCGGTGTGCCGGCCAGGAGGTCGACCAGCCGGCGCGTCGCCTCGACGGCGCGTACCTGGTGCTCGAGGCCCGTGCTGACCTCTGCAGCGTCCTCCAGCAGTGCCGCATCCTCCGGGAAGCGCTCGAGAGACGACCAGAGCAGCGCCTCGGCCGCTTCCGCCGCCCCGGCCTCGCGATGAGCGGCCGCGGCCTCCCGGATCATCGCAGGATCGCCCTCCTCGACCGCCAGCGCCCGCTCCCAGAACGCCACGGCGCGTGTGTGCTGGCGCATCCGCCGCGCGAGACGCGCGCGGCGAACCAGTGGCGCCGCCCGGTCCGGGAAGCGGGCAGCGATCGCCGCCAGCGCCCGGTCCTCGTCCGCCGGCCGGTCGGCAGCCTCGAGGCGGGCAACCGCCATCGCCGCGCGGAGCGACCCCGGCTCCAGCGTCGCCAGGGCATGCCAGCGCGCCGCCGCGTCCGCGGGGCGGCCCGCGGCCTCCTCAGCCTCCGCCAGCAGCACCAGCGTTTCGGCGGTCTCTCGCGCGGGTTCGTCGGGGCCGGGACCCGCGAGCAGCGCCCTCAGATGCGCTGCCGCCTCGCCGGCGCGGCCGAGGCGCATCAGCAGGCTGGCCCGAAGCCGCGCGATACCCGGCGAGGTCGGCGCACCCGCCACCGCCTCCTCGGCGAGCGCCAGCGCGGCCGTGTTGTCGCCCTCCGCCAGCCTGAGTCGCGCCTCGGCCTCCAGGACCAGCGGATCGCGCGGCCAGCGCCGTGCCGCCCGATCGAGCCAGGCCGCCGCTTCCGCAACCTCGCCGAGCTCGAGACTGAGGTTCACCGCGCGAAGGTGCGCCGCCATGTCGTCCGGCGCCAGCGTGCAGAGCCGTTTGGTCGCGATCAGCGCGAGCCGCCGCTCGGCGCTGGCCTCGGCGCTGAGCGCCAGGTTGGCATGGACCGACGCCAGGTCGCCTGCCGTTGCGGCGAGCCCCTGGAAGACCGCCAGCGCCTCGCGCGCCGCGCCTGCGCGCATCAGGGCCTCGCCATGGCAGATCGCGAAATCCGGGCGCCCCGAGAGCGCGGCCGCGCGCGCCCAGGCCGCCGCCTCTCCCGGGAAGTCGCCCGCGTGGTGACGCGCGTGCGCGAGCATCTCCTGGGCAGGCGGATCGTCCGGACGGGCCGCACATGCCGCCGCCGCGATCCAGACCGCCGCGGCGGTCCCGCCCTCCCCGGCCAGCGCATCGACCAGCGCCGCCAGAGCAGAGGGCGCAAGCGTCGCGGCGGCCTCCTCCGGCGCAACATCGCCTGCGAACGCGGCGATCGCGGCATCGAGCGCTGCCGGCCTGTCGCCGCGGAGGGCGGCGAGCGAGGCCACCGCCGCCGCAACCCCGGCAGCCGTCATCTCGCCGCAGACATCGCCCTTCGCAGGCTCCACATCCTCCGCCGCTACGTCGGCGTGGGCGACCGGACCGTCATGCGCACGGGCGTGATCGTCGTCGTGATCGTACGCGGCTGCATCACCGGCCTCGGCGGTCCCGGCCGGCAGGGTCTTGGGCGTGTCCAGCATCCGTTCTCGGCTCCCGCTTCTGCAGTCGGGGCGGGGTAATAGGGGGATCTGGTAAATTTTCTCTTCCGGCCGACGACGATGGGCCACTCGCAGCGCTCACACGTCTTTACCGTATCTTCAGGCCTCGCCGTCAGAACCGCAGACGGTCGCGCAGAACAGCCGACCAATCCGCGTCGCGCAGGTCTGCGCCGCGGCCACGAGACTCGAGGCGGAGCGGGCGGCATGGCGGCCAGAAAGATCTACTTCCTGCACATCCACAAGGCCGCCGGGAGCACCATCGTGCGCCTGGCCGAGCGCAACGGCCGCACCCTGTTTCCGGACCACCGCAACGGCAATCCCTTCTGCGACGGTCAGCTGATCGAGTTCTGGAACTGGCCGCTCGCACGCCAGCAGGCCTGGATGACCAGCGGCAGGTTCGACTTCTTCGCCAACGAGACGGCAATCGGCAGCGAAATGCCCTCTCCGCTGCTCGTGGACTACATCACGGTCCTGCGCGACCCGATCGACCGGGTGCACAGCCACTACGTGCACGAGCGGGCGGACCTTCTGCGCAATCCGAAGCGGTTCCAGAACACGGCGAAGGAGCGGGTGGGCGACGGCGACTTCGCCAGCTTCGTGCGCGATCACTGCTTCGAGACCTACTGGGCCTCGAACTACATCGTGAAACAGTTCTCTGACCGGAACTACCGGCGTGCCGCGACCGAGGCGGATCTCGACCTCGCGATCGAGCGGGTCGGCAAGTTTGCCTGCGTGATGTTCCTCGACCGCCTGGCCGAGGACGTGCACCAGCTCGCCCGCCTCGGCTTCACCGATCTCGACATCGACGCAGCGCGGGCCGGGACCCGCAACGGCGCAAGCGCGCGCGAGGCGCTGGCCGACAGCCCGGAAGCGCTCGCCAAGCTCGAGGCAGCCAACGCCCTCGATATGCGCTTCATCGACCACTGCCGCCGCCACGCGGCACACCTGTCGGCCTTGGCCGGCAGCCCTGTCCCGGCCTGATCGCC